>JAZRAY010000271.1:0-9725 GCA_045634805.1 Succinivibrio sp.
TTCTTTTGTGTTTTTTTTGTCGTTTGAAAAAGCCTCTGATGATTTTGTGCAAGAAATTTACAAGATTAGGCAATAACTAAATGAAATATAAAATTTATTTTACTTTATAATTATCAAACAATTATCACACATACCTTTATAAGGATCTCCTGATTTTGGGAGATCCTTTTTCTTACACCTTTTTGTCCTGTTTAAAATTCAATAAAAGAATAAATACTCCGATTTTGCGAGGCATAACATAGATCGATAACCCATTGCCTTGTAAGATATAGTTTGGATTACTCTATAATTAAAATAAAAACAATATTCCTAACCTCTTTTGAGGTTAATATCAGAGAACAAAAGACTTATGAGAAAAAAATATCATCCTAAGAGCAAAATCGAACTTAGGAGGCTTATTTTAGATGAAGAAGTTGAACTGGGGGAAATTGATACCTCTAAGATCACAGATATGAGCCATCTGTTTGAGCCAACCTTAAGCGGCGGCGATCAGGCCAGATTTTTCTATGAGGGAATTGAGTCCTGGGATGTTTCCAATGTAACCGACATGAGCTACATGTTCTGTTATGCAAGGAACTTCAACGCTGATATCTCAAAGTGGAATGTTTCCAAAGTAAAGAATATGAGAGGTATGTTCCAGTTTGCCACATCCTTTAATCAGGATATCAGCATGTGGAATGTTTCCAATGTGGAGAATATGGCATCAATGTTCTACGATGCCAGCGCCTTCAATCAGAATCTTGATGCATGGGATGTTTCCAAGGTAAAGACAATGCGCTTCATGTTCATGTATGCGCGTTACTTTGAGAAAAAGCCTACCTGGGATATGAGCAATGTAGAGGATGAGGTCGGTATGTACTACGGCTCTCCTATTGTTTATGTCGACCCTAATGTGGCCTGCGGTGTTGATCCGGTTTTAGAGGCTCAGGCTGAACAGGCAAGTATCCAGAAACATCTTGATGACACTGTAGCAAAGGACGGAATTGCAAACTTTGCCAGAAATCTTACCAGTAAATCCTCAAATATTGCAGACAGACTTGAGGCCAAGTTTGACGCCCACACTATCATCTACAAGAAGAATAAGGATGCTGAAACTGACGATGACTATGATACAACCGTATCAATGTCTCCAGCGGAGGATGCTCCATCATCTTCAGACAGTGCTTTGGGGCAGAGTGATGAGAAGACTGATGTAATCGCGGCTTTAGAGAGACTTAAAAAGCTTCATGATTCCGGCATGATTACAGATGATGAGCTCGCTCTTCTAAAGAACAATATTCTCTCAAAGCTTTAGAATTCACTAATACGGCTCTGCTTTTTCAGTGGAGCCGTTCTGTATCTGTATAATCCTTTTTATAGAATTCCTTTGAATCTGCTTTGAAGTACCGTGAATTTTCTTTGCGCTGATTCTATTTTTTGAAAAAAAATGAGATCCAATATTAAATTCTAAATCCCACATTGTTTAATTTAAAACTATCATTAAGATGATAACTCTCGTTTCGCTCGACAGGGTAATTCTTTATGATAAAAAAAATACTAGCTACCTTTTCCATTCTGACGTTGATTACTGCAGCATCGGCAGATGATGACATTAAGTCTTTAAAAGAAAAGTGCGATGGCGGTGACTATTCACTGTGCGCCAAGCTTGCCGATATTTATGCAGCCGGAGATGAGAGTGTGCAGGATTTTGCCGCTGCAGATAAATACTATGAAAAGGCCTGTGCCTTCGGAAAAGTCCAAGATGCCTGCTCTGCACTGGTATTCAACAAGGGCGCCATTGCCAGAATTAAATCATATCGAATTCCTAAGGATGTTCAGCGTGCAGCCAAAATCTACAACTATGCAGTAAAGTCTACCAACTACGATACCCTATACGAGCTATTCAAACAGTACTGCGAAGATGATAAGGATCTGCGTGCCTGTGCATATTACGGTGAGATGAAGGTCTCAGGTATCGGAACCAGAGTTACAGTCAACAGAGGTATTAAACTGATTAAGGAATCATGTGCAGAGGGTGATGTCTATGCCTGTGCAAACCTGGGCTACAGATATTTTGCTGCAGATGAGATTGATACAGATGAATTCAAGGCATTCAAGCTTTTAAACTACGCCTGCTCAAACGGTGAATTCGGCTCCTGCCGTTATGTTGCCGCTTTCTATGAGAATGAAATCGGCGTTAAGTACAACCGTGACAAGGTTCAGTATCTGTACAGCAAGGCCTGTGATAATGCCGATGCTGTCAGCTGCCATAAGCTTGGAACTATGTATCTTGGTGAAAAGAATAAAATCAAGGATGCTGTAGCTGCATTCGATACTGGCTGTGAGTATGGAAGTATCAGAAGCTGTACCTCATTAGGTCAGATTTATCTGGATGGCAAGGGCGTTCCATCTGATGAGAAGAAGGCTTTCAATCTGTTCAAGCTGGCCTGTGACGGTAATGATTCTACCGGCTGCTACAATCTGGGTCTGTGCTATGAAAAGGGTAAGGGCGTAAAAAGGAGTCGTAATGTAGCTGCTACAATATTCTCAAAGGCCTGTGATGTCGGCTCTGCCGCAGCCTGCGATCATATTGAGAAAAGTTCTACAGCCCCTGAGGCACCGGCTCCAGAGAAGAAGTAGCCACTTACAGATGCCCTAAATGTGTGAAAGGATTCGGAAAATACGGATCCTTTTGTCTTATTTGAAGGGCAATTTTTGTTTTTGTGAGGCGCAAAGAGAAAAGTTCAGAAAAAAGTCTTTATATTTTAAAATGATAATAAATTTTTATGAAAGAATCCTTATGAAAAAGATAAACTTAGCATTAACTGTATTTTCTCTTACCTTATCCTCATTGTCATATGCGGATGACAATAATCTGTTTTCTCTTAAGAACAACTGTGAGAACAATGATGTATCCGCCTGTGTAACCTTGGGCCTCAACTACTATGAGCACCTTGATATGATTACTGCTCCTCAGGCAGTGTCTGCCTTTGAAAAGGCCTGTGCTCTTTTAGATTACCAAAGCTGCAATGTGGCTGCCCAGATGTATCTTAAGGGCGATTTTCTGGATATAAACAATGAAAAGGCCATCTCTCTGTACACCAAAGCCTGCAAGAAGGACAACAAGGAAGCCTGTCTTGCACTTGCAAAAATGAGACTTGATGGTCTTAATGATGACTTTGACCTGAACCGTGCCATAGGAATTTTCCGCAGAAGCTGTGATGAGGGAAATGGTGATTCCTGCGTCAGATGCGGCTCACTTTACCGTTTTGGTGAAGGCGTAAAAAGCAGCTATTCTCAGGCTCAGCATTATTTTTCCAAGGCCTGCGATCTTGATGCCTATGATGGCTGTGCTGAAATCGGTCTGATGTACGAGGAAGGCACCGTTGGTAAAAAGAATTACGATAAGGCCTATGAGTATTATCTTAAGGCCTGCAGCGGTAACAGTGCCACCGGCTGTAATTTTCTTGGAAATCTTGAGAAAAACGGACTTGGTGTAAGTCGGAATCTTAAAAAGTCTCTGATGTCCTTTGAAAAGGGCTGTAAGCTTGGTAATCTTAGTGCCTGCTCAAATGTTGGCTACTTCTATGCCAACGGCATCGGTGTTAAGGTTGATTATGCAAAGGCAAAAAATCTTTTTGATACAAGCTGCAGCAAAGATGAAGTTTTAGGCTGCTCATATTTGGGAGAAATATATTTAAAAGGATGGGGCGTTTCTGCCGATAGCATAAAAGCGAAGGAGCTTTTTGAAAAAAGCTGTGATTTAGGTGATTCTGTAGGTTGCAACTATCTTGCAGACATGTATAAGAGCGGCGAGCAGATTAAACCTGATTACCTGAAGGCTGTAGATTTATTTACCAAAAGCTGTGACAACGGCAATTCAGCCGGCTGTGCCCAGCTTGGATATATGTTCGAATACGGTCTTGGAGTTCAGACCGATCTTCAGAGAGCAATCATGCTGTATACCGAAAGCTGCTCTGAAAATGCCGGTCTTGGCTGTGCCAAACTGGGCGAACACTATTTAACCGGAAAGGGCATAAACAGAGATCGGGAGAAGGCCGATGTTCTGATTAAAAAATCCTGCTCCTTAGGTTCATCTCTTGGCTGTGAGAAGTATTTCAAGCTCAGAGAAACACGATAAAAAACTGTATTTGAGGTAGTTGTATGAGATGGCTTAACGCCTCCTACTGTCTTTTCATCACTTCATTTTTCATAAGCGGATGTTTTGATTCTCATACTGAGCTTTTGGAAAAGAAGTGCTATGAGGGAGATTCTGCGGCCTGTTCTCAGGCGGCGAACAACTATTTTCTCGGCATTGATGAAAATGGTGAGAAGGTTGAGGTTGTCATAAACAGGAGTCATACCCTATATCTTAAAGCATGTGAGCTTAAGGACGGTAAAATCTGCGACAAGATAGGTCAGGATTTTCTGCATTATGATTCCGGCATCAATCCGGATCTGGTCAGTGCCTTAGAGTTCTTTGAAAAGGGCTGTAATCTTGATTATGGTCCTTCATGTACTCATCTTGCAGGACTTTTAGCTCAGGGTAAGGAAATCCGCCGCAATTTCAGAAAAGCCAGAATCAACTTTGATAAGGCCTGTAACCTCTCAGACGGTCAGGGCTGTTTCTTCTCTGGCATTATGTATGAGAGAGGCGAGGGCGTTAAGAAGAATTACGCCAAGGCTCTTGAATACTACAAACGCGGCTGTAATCTTGATGATGCCCAGTCCTGTACCAACATCGGCGCCATGTACTACTCAGGTCTGATTGATGGTAAGGATTACTCAAAGGCCAATGAGTATTTTTCAATCGGCTGTCATCTGAATTTAGGTTATGCCTGCGCAAATCTGGCTAATCTCTATATAAACGGCTATGGCGTTAAAATGGATTACAAGGTGGCTCTCTCCTTATATGGTAAGGGCTGTTCACTAAATGACGCACGCTCCTGTTCTAATCTTGGAATTATGTATGAGAAGGGCATGGGCTCTGATCTTGATTATGCTCTTGCCTATAAGTACCTTCATAAGGCCTGCAAATACAATGACGGCAACGGCTGTCTTGAGCTGGGTATTCTGCAGTCTAAAGGTCTCTCTCCAGCTGATGCCGAGGATAATGATTCTATAGCAAGCTTTGAAAAGGGCTGCTCACTTGGCAATACCAATGCCTGTACCAATCTTGGTCTCTATTATGCCGATGAAAAGACCACAGAAGGCTTGAATCGTGCAATGGGGTATTTTGAGAAGAGCTGTAACGGTAAAAATGTAAAGGGCTGTACCAATCTTGGTGTTCTGTATCAGAACTCCCAGGATAAGACTCATCTTAAAAAGGCCTTTAACCTTTATAAATACTCCTGTTCGCTTGGGGATGCTACTGCATGTTCAAATCTTGCAATCATGTATGCCTACGGACAGTATGTAAAACAGAATTTCACCAGATCACAGGAGCTTTTCAATCAGGCCTGTGACTATGGACATAACGAAAGCTGCAATTTCTCCGGTCTGCTTTTAAAGAATGGAATTTCAGGAAAGGCGGATCTTGAAAAAGCCTCTGTATACTTTGAAAAAGCCTGCAAGCTTGGAAGTAAGGATGGCTGTAAGAATCTTCAGAGTCTGGGCTCAAAGGTGGCCTTAGACGAGTAAACTCCGGGAGTTTAGTATGTTTCTAAAAAAGAAAACTGCGGTCTATCTGTCTACAGATGAAACTGATTACAATCTTGCAAAAGAGATTCTGGAAAAAGAGCATATCAAATACTATGAATTCGCATCGGAAGAAATGCCGGTTGTAGGGTGCGGAGCGCGAATCAATCCTGCGAGAGTGAATAATCATCTTGATCTGATGATTTACAGACTGAGTGTGGCACCAGAGGATGTGGAAAAGGCTATTACAGTCCTGCAGGGGAACGTGAAATTCGTGCTGGCAGGTGCGCCTAAATAAGATAATTCCTATCTAAAGAAAGGCTCGATATTTAATGCAGAAACTACAAAGCCCTCATCTGAGGGCTTTGTGATATCCATGAAGTTCTGATTAACCTAAGCTGCAAGCTAGATCGTAAGTGGTCTTCATGAATTTGTGCTTCATGCTGTTGATGCACTCGATGATATCGTAGTGAACTAGTTCACCGCGCTTTAGAGCAACACAACGGCCTGACTCACCTGACTTTAGAAGCTCACATGCATAAGCACCCATACGTGATGCTAATACACGGTCAACAGCAGATGGAGTACCACCTCTCTGGATGTGACCTAGAACGGTAGCACGAGTCTCAAGACCGGTTAGAGCCTCAAGATCCTTAGCCATCTGATGAACATCAGTCTGAAGCTCACAAACAACCAGGATTGCGTGGCGCTTACCAGCGTCAACAGATCTCTTGATGCTTGCGTAAACTTCATCCTTGTCCCACTTAACTTCAGGAACAAGAACGGCTTCCACACCGCATGATACAGCTGCACAAACAGCTAAGTCACCGCAGTGATGACCCATAACCTCAACAACACTGATTCTCTTGTGTGATGAGCAGGTATCACGTAGCTTGTCGATAGCTTCAACAGCAGTATTTAAAGCGGTATCAAAACCGATAGTAGCATCAGTACCGGCAATATCATTATCAATAGTGCCTGGTAAGCCGATGCAAGGGAAGCCTAGCTCAGAGATGAACTTAGCGCCCATGTAAGAACCGTCACCACCGATAACAACCAGTGCGTCGATTCCGTTCTGCTTCATAACCTCAACAGCTTCCTCACGTACCTTAGGATCCTTGAACTGTGGGAAACGTGCTGTACCTAGGAAGGTACCGCCACGGTTTAAAAGATCTGATACTGAACGTCTGGTCAGCTGAACAAAGTTACCAGCATGAAGGCCGGCGTAACCATCGATTACACCAGCAACTTCCCAACCGTATGAAAGCGCAGTTCTAACAACAGCACGAATAGCTGCATTCATTCCTGGTGCATCACCACCTGAGGTTAATACACCTATTTTCTTGATAGACATACTTTATTTTATCCGTTAATAATAATTATGCGTTTGCTGTAGCAGCTTCAATGATTGCAGTGAAATCAGCAACCTTTAGAGAAGCACCACCGATTAGACCACCGTCGATATCCTTCTGAGCGAATAACTCTGGAGCAGTCTTAGCATTGCATGAACCGCCGTATAGAATACGAACGCCGTCAGCAACTTCTGCGTTGAAGGTCTTTAAGAAAGCTCTGATGCCAGCGTGAACGTTCTGAGCGATCTCAGGAGTTGCAGTCTTGCCGGTACCGATAGCCCAGATTGGCTCGTAAGCGATGATTGCATTCTTGAATGCTTCGATGCCGCATAGGTCGATAACTGCCTTGATTTCAGCCTGGCATACTTCTAAGGTCTTGCCTGCATCGTACTCAGCCTCTGACTCACCGATGCATAGTACAGGTACTAGACCATTGTCCTGAGCTGCCTTGAACTTGGCTGCAACAACTTCGTTTGACTCGTTGTGGTAGCCACGACGCTCTGAGTGACCTACGATAGCGTATGTTGAACCGAATTCCTTGATCATAACAGGAGAATTCTCACCAGTGAAAGCACCAGAAGTGTGAACATCAACGTCCTCTGAACCCCACTGTAGCTTTGAACCAGTTGCTAATGACTCAACCATACCGATGAAAATAGCAGGTGCGCAGATTGCAACATCAACCTTCTCGTTTGCGTTTGCAACACCAGTGAATGCCTTGATTAAATCAGTTACGGTTGACTTGGTGCCGTTTAATTTCCAGTTACCCATTACAACAGGTTTTCTCATAATGTTATCCCTCAATAGTTATTCAAGATACGAAAGTATCGTATGTATGATTTAAATAATTGAGTAATTCTACAACAAAACTGTGACAAATGATGTTTTTTTTTGAGTGTGATAATTTTGTGCGCTGTTTTTGGTGAGTTTAAAATACAAAATGTGCTATACAGCACATTTTTTAGAGATGAATATTGTGTAATAGATTATCCAAACTGGAATCCTGCTGCAAAATTTTTCATATTCTCCTTCTGCTCGTCCTCTTTTTTCTTCATATCCTTAAGGCGTTTTTTCTTTTCATCCTTATAGTTGAAGCGATCAGGCTTCTTATCCTTTATATAGAAGAGAAGATTTATACCTATTATATACAGGACTATTACATAGCACTGAGTAGATGTGCAGGTATTGCAGGCGTTCTGTGGTGAACACTGATTCATAAGATTGAAGGTACTGATATCAACATTGGTGATAGGGTATTCCTTCATAAGTGATCCTATATACAGGACCAGTGCTATCTTACTTCCAAGGTCAATATCGGTTAGTTTGTCCGGGGTAAGATTACCGTTATATATAATGTTGTTATAGAAAAGAACATTAATAGGATTAAGAGTTCCATCCGCTCTTATAACCGGCTCAACATCCGGTCCGTAAAGACACTGGTTTAATCTGTAGGCATGCTCGATGCCGCAGACCTTATACTGATAGCTGCTGGCGGTTGAAGATGTTTCCTGCATCTCTGTTTCAACCTGTTCAGAAGAGTCCTGACTGTCATTTTTAGTCTTTTTTTCAGTAGAGGTATTTTTTGAAAGTGACTTTTCCAGAGAAACACCACTATCGAGCATGTTTTTTAATAACACGTTCGAAAACAGTGCAACGTCACTTCGTAAATTACGATTTGATTTTATGCTCTCTAAAATACTCGTTCCGAGTACGTCCAATGCTGATTCAATAGCCATTTTCTTTCTTTTTCCTCTTCTGAATATCTAAAAATCAGCAAAAGTAATGCCACTTTGTTAACATACTGAAAAATAATGGATTTATCTGAAAACGGCCGTTTTTCAGAAAAACTATTTGCCACATCCGGCAAGCTAAAACCAAATTATGTTTGACAAAAAATCCAAAAACTTAAAAAATACCCAAATACGTATTATTAAATAAATTAGATTATTAGGAGCTTATATGCGTGTTCTTAAGTTTGGTGGAACATCAGTTGCTAACGCAGAGCGTTTCCAGGATGTTGCCAAAATTGCGCTTGATACTGCTGCCCATTCCCAGACAGCATTAGTTTTATCTGCCCCTGCAAAGATCACCAATCTGCTAGTTGCTCTAGTTGCACAAGGTGCCGCAGGAAACAGTGGTTTAAAGGAATTTGATGACATTCGCGCAATTATTGAACCAATTATTACCACATTAGGCTCCAAGTTCGAAGGCTTTAACACCAAGAAAATCCTTTCAGAGTACAACAAGACCATGGAAACTATCCGCAAGAGGGTAGACGGTATGGCTCTTTTAGGTGTATGTCCTGAGCTTGTAATGGCATACATTGAAAGCCGTGGTGAGAGCTTCTCCATCCTTATTATGGAAGAGCTGTTAAAGTCATTAGGCAAGAAGGTTCGTGTTATCGATCCTGTTAAGGTTCTGGTAACAGAAGGTCCTATCATGGAGTCTTCTGTAAATATTGATGCATCCAAGGCAAAGTATGCTGCACTTGAAGATGACAAGGATGCAATCACTCTTATGAGCGGCTTCTGCGGCGGTAACGCTCAGGGCGAGCTTGTTCTGTTAGGCCGTAACGGTTCTGATTATTCAGCAGCATGTCTTGCAGCAATCTCAAATGCAGAGTGCTGTGAGATCTGGACTGACGTTGATGGCGTATACAGCTGTGACCCAAGAGCAGTATCAGGCGCAATTCTGTTAAAGAAGATGTCATATGCGGAGGCTATGGAGCTTGCATATTTCGGTGCCAAGGTTCTTCAC
>JAZRAY010000272.1:0-8714 GCA_045634805.1 Succinivibrio sp.
AATGCTGTGAGCTCCTCCACTGCAGCATTCCTGTACTGAGCGTTTCTCTACAAAATAAGCCAGATTGTCGTGGAGTTCGTAGATATAGAATTGACGAGCATGTCCAAAATGCTGGTTTATTACCTTGCCATCTGAAGATGCAATTGCGACGCGGGTTCGTCCTTCTCTAATCTCTTCAGATACAAAGGTAAATTCTCTATTGGAACTGTTTTCCAAAACTGAATTATCTGTAGCCTGATAATTGGAACTTTCATCATTGGAAAGCTCGACATCATCTGGTTTTGTCCAGACAGAAGGTTTCAGATTTTTTCCAAAATTAGATCTGCGGTTTTCAAAGGCTATAACCTTTGGAATTGCTTCTTCTATGGATAAATTAACTTCCAGCGTATCAATATAAATTCGATTTAATAGCTTTGTAATACGATGTCCAAATGAGGTTGCCAGAACATAGCTGCACTCCCAAAGGAATTCTGTTTCATTTGCATTGCATCCACCTTTGCATCCGTTGCAGTTTCCGCATCCATCCACATTTAAACTGTAATTGAAAAGATATCCATCATTCTTATAATTGCCATCATCATCCACACTGACGATTAGAAATTTCTGTGACTTTGAAAATTCAAGGTCTATGTTTTTGCCATCTGAAGTTGCGACTGCAATTTTAAAGGACATAAAAACCCCCTATGTATCCTTAAGATACATTTAGATAAACTGATATTGTCTGGATAAAAACTCAGGCCTAAAAGCTCTGTGTCTGAATTTGAAAATGTTTTAGTTACACTGGCACATACAACTGTATGTGAGCATTTTTAGAGGAGATTTTGAAAGTGGACTATTCTCTGACAGAAAGATTATATTTTTCTGTGGGCTAAACGTCTTAATGACAAATTTACGAATTACTTTATGCATGGTTCAATACTCTTTTCTAGGTACTATTTTTTTGGGAAGATTAGAATTTCTTTCTAATCTGCTAAATAACTCACGGTTTTATTTACAGTTAATTATCTGAACTTTTTAAATATTTTGCTAATTCTAATTTTTTATAGTGAGTTATATCTTTTGTTTATCAAAAAACAATTCGTTACGAGTTATTCATTCTGATGAAATTTGCTTAAATGTATTAATTTGATGTAAAGACTATATATAATTTTTTTCACATTGTTATAGAATAGAGAAAAGACTTTTCCTTATAGGTCATTGTCTTTTAGATTTTTCCTTTTAAAAACTATTTCAAGAAATGATTAGAAAAGCTACTTTAGATGATGTTGCTTCTATAAACAAAATCTACAATCATGAGGTTATAAATACTACTGTAACCTTTGATACACAGCCTCGAGATGAGTCATCAGGAATTAAATGGTTTCTTTCCCATAATGATTCTAATCATCCGATTTTTGTGAAGGTTATAGACGGGCAGATTGTAGGTTACTGTTCTCTGTCTCCTTATCGATTTTTGGATGCATATGCTCAGACTGTTGAAATCTCTTTATATGTCCATAAGGATTTCAGAAAGCGGGGAATAGGAAGGGAGCTTTGCAGATACGTTCTTGATTATGCCAAGAACAGAGATGATATTCATAACATAATTGCTGTTATTACAACTGATAACGAGAAAAGCATAAATCTATTTAAGTCCTTCGGTTTTGAGGATGGAGGTACCATTCCACAGACCGGACGGAAATTTGGAAAATTACTGTCTATTACCAACCTCTATAAGATTATTTAGGAGTCAATCATGGAATCTGTTCTTAACTGTATTAAAACAAGACGCTCTGTCAGAAAGTACAAGGATCAGGCTGTACCAAAAGAGCTTTTAAAGCAGATTGTTGAAGCTGGCTTATATGCTGCTTCAGGAAAAGGAAAACAGGCTCCTGTTATTATCACCATTACCAATAGAGATTTAATTACCGAAATTACTCAGGTAAACGCTGAGATTATGGGAAGCCCTAATACTGATACATTCTACGGTGCTCCTGTAATTATCCTGGTTGCAGGATCTCTTAAGGCAAATGATAAGACAGCTTTTGCTGACGGCACTTTAGCATTAGGCAACATGATGATTGCAGCTCATGCCTTAGGTTTAGGTTCATGCTGGATCAACCGTGCAAAAGAAGGATTATCTTATGACGTTTATAAGGATATCTTCCATTCTTTAGGTTTAAATGCTGAAGATTTTGTTGGCGTAGGTCATCTTGCAGTAGGCTATCCTGAAGGTGATTTACCTGCAGCTGCACCTCGTCTTCCAATGAGAGAATTCTATATCGATTAAAAAATGGCCAGACCAGCTATAAAAATAACTATAATAGATAGACTAGGAAAACATCCATGTCATAGAGGTCATAAAGTCGGAGATACCTTTGACTTTGATACAGAGAGAGGTAAGCTCTGTCCTATGGCATGTCATGTTGCTTTCCCTTATATCGATATTCTTCGATATGGAGGAAAGATTCCTCATCAGGAAGAAGGTTGTGCTACCTTCTGCTGTCCTGATGTGGATACTATAAATGTATTCAAGATAGAAAAAATCGACAGAAAAAACTTTAAGGTGGAACCATGATTAAACATGTAGTTATGTGGAAATTCAAAGAGGGAACCGAGGCTCAGATGAATCAGTTCCTGGATGGATTAAGAGGACTTGTAGGACAGATTGAGGTTCTAAAATCACTAGAGGTTGGTGCTAACATCAATCCTAAAGAGAAGTTTTCAGCATCACTAATATGTGAATTTGATTCAATGGAAGACTTAAATGCCTATGCAACTGATCCTCGTCATGTTGCAGTTGCAAGTATCTGCAAAGACATTACCTTAGAGCGTGTTGCTGTAGATTTTGAAGAATAATTCCTTCCGGCTCTGCATCATGCAGAGCTTGTATTAAATTCAGATTTTCTAAAAAATATTTTTTTTGATATAAGTTCCATCCTTTAAATACATTTCTTGCCCAATCTTGCATTTGCTAATATATATGGTAATTATTTTATTAAGACAAAAGTGAGATATTGAGGAGAAATGAATGCTTAACTTTGCAATCCTGGGAGCAGGTAGCATCGCCAGAGTAATGGCAACAACCATCAATAAAATGAATTCATCTGGAAACAATATAGTAAAACTTGCTGCTGTCGCTTCCAGATCATTAGATAAATCAAAGCAGTTCGCCTCTGAATTCAATATTGAAAAAGCATACGGTTCCTACGATGAACTCTACAATGATCCTTCCATTGATATTGTATATATAGCAACTCCTCATAATTTCCATTACGAACAGTGTAAAAGCTGTCTTCAGCATAGAAAGAATGTTCTGTGTGAAAAGCCTTTTACCGTTAATGCAAAGCAGGCTAAAGAACTACTTGATATGGCCGCTGAAAAGAAGGTTTTCATTACCGAAGGTATCTGGACCCGTTATCAGCCTATGCGCAGAATCATCGATGAGGAGATTAAGTCAGGCATCATTGGTCAACCTATGATGGTTACAGCAAATCTTAGCTATAACATGACCAGAAAGGAGAGACTTCTAAAGCCTGAACTTGCAGGTGGTGCTCTTTTAGATGTCGGCATCTATGCTCTTAATTTTGCAAATATGATTTTAGGCGATCCTGATGAAGTTGATTCCTCATGCATCAAGAATGCTGCTGGTGTGGATATGTCAAACTCTGTGACCTTTACCTACAAGGATACAGCCAAGATGGCAGTTCTGTGCTCATCTGCGTTATGTGTGTCTGACAGATACGGGATGATTCATGGATCTGAAGGCTTTATTATGGTTGAAAACATAAATAATCCTCAGTCATTAAAGGTATTTGATAAGGCATACAATCTAATCAAGGAGATTAAGGCTCCAGAACAGCTAACCGGTTTTGAGTATGAGGTTGAGGAAGCAGCCAAGGCGATAAAAAATGGAGAAATCCAATGTTCGTCAATGCCTCATGAAAGAATTCTGTATATGATGAATCTAATGGATTCCATCAGATCACAGATGGGAATCAAGTATCCATTCGAATAAATGTCAAACATAAGGAACTGCAAATGAAAAAGAAAGTACTGATTGTTTTAGATCTTGAGCAGCGTCAGATCGATATGTACAAGGATCCTGAGCTTGAGCTAACCTTCAAAAAGCCAGCTGAAGTAACTCCTGCTGACCTTAAGGATGTAAATATCGTTGTAGGCAATATTCCTCCAGCAGTAGCTAAGGAAGCTCCTCACCTTGATTTACTGCAGTTAAATTCAGCCGGTTACGATAATTATCTAGGCTTTGTTTCTCCAAACACCAAGCTATGTAACTGTGTTGGCGCCTTCAGCCCTGCAGTTGGTGAGCATATTCTTGCCATGACCTTCTCTCTGATTCGTCATTTCCATTTATACAGAGATAAGCAGAATAACAAGGACTGGTCAGACTGCGGCAAGATTATCTCTGTTGAAGGTTCAACCATTGCAGTATTCGGCTTAGGTGATATCGGCAGAAGCTATGCAAGAAAGGTAAAGGCTATCGGTGCTAAAAAGGTAATCGGTATCAGACGTAACGTTAAGGATAAACCTGATTATATCGATGAGATGTACGCTTTATCAGATGCAGATAAGGCAGTTGCAGAGGCTGATATTGTGGTTAATGTTCTGCCATCAGCTAAAGAGACCACCAATCTGTTTGACAAGAAGCTGTTCTCTAAGATGAAGAAGGGGGCTTACTTTATCAATGTTGGTCGTGGCGATGCAATGAATCAGGATGATCTTGTAGAAGCTCTGCGTTCAGGCCAGCTTGGCGGTGCAGCATCCGACGTATTCTCACCAGAACCTCTGCCAACAGATCATCCTCTATGGTCAGAGCCTAAGTTCCTGTTAACTCCTCATGTTGCAGGCTGGTTCTTCTTAAACGAAACCAAAGAACGTATCGTCAGAATCTCATCTTCAAATGTTAAAGCATTTATCCATGGAGAGAAGCTGATTAACGAAGTCGCACACTAGGAGCGGACTATGGAGTATATAGAATTTGGCTGCAACCGGGTTAAGGCATCACAGGTTGTTTTAGGTCTTATGCGTATCCCTGAGCTTGATATTCAGGGAATAGATGCGCTGCTGAATACTGCCAAGGATAACGGTATCAACTTTCTGGATATTGCAGACTGTTATTCAGAGGGTAAGGCTGAGTCTTTACTGGGTGAGGTTTTCAGGAAAAATCCATCTCTAAGAGACTCTTTTATCGTGCAGAGTAAGTGCGGTATCCGAAAGGAGCCAGGTAAGCTTACAATCTTTGATTTCTCTAAAGAGCATATCATTGAGGCGGTTAATGGTTCTCTTAAGAGAATGAACATTGATTATATGGACTGTCTGCTGCTTCACAGACCTGATGCGCTTATGGAGCCTGATGAGATTGGTGAGGCCTTCAATCAGCTTCATTCTGAAGGAAAGGTTCTGTCCTTTGGTGTAAGTAATATGAATCCTATGCAGATGAAATTACTTAAAACCGGACTGGATTTTCCTATATCAACCAATCAGGTTCAGCTGAGTATCTGTCATACTCCTATGCTTAATGCAGGCTATACTGTCAATATGGACTGTGATTCTTCAGTAATGAGAGACGGTGGAGTTCTTGAATACTGCAGACTTCACAAGATTGTTGTTCAGGCTTGGTCTGTAATGCAGTATGGCTTCTTTAAGGGCGTCTTTGTGGGTTCTCCTCATTATCCAAAGCTTAATGAGGTTCTAAACCGAATTGCAAAGGAGCAGAATACAACTCCGACTGCTGTTGCTATTGCCTGGGTATTGAGATATCCTGCACTAATGCAGGCTGTTATCGGTACAACCAAGCAGCACAGAGTAGAGGAAAGCGCAAAAGCATGCGAGGTAAAACTCTCCAAATATGAGTGGTATGAACTATACCTTGCAGCAGGCAATTTCCTTCCTTAAAAATTGTTGAGCTTGGTAAAAGAAATGGCGCTGTAAAAGACGATAGATTCGTATATCTGTCTTATTGAGCAAATACAGTATAAATAAATTATACCAAGCTCAAATTCTTATGTTTTGTTATTTTTAAAATGCGCATTTCTCTTCTAACATATGTAATATGTGAAACTGTTATTTTTTAATGAATGATAAAGAAGAGAAACTGGTTTCTTTTCGAACAGTTGTGGCTTGAGTAAGATTGTATGAAATTTAAATTACATTATCTGGCAATACTATTTGGTTCGGTGCTAATGGCATCCCAATCAGTGATCCCTGTATCTGCAGATATTGGCGATAGTGATAATTATTATAATGTGCTTTTGGATGATGAATCTGCTTTACGTTTCAGAAGAAGCAAGTCTGCAGTTGAGAAAAAAAGCACTGAAGAATTACATTTCAATGCCAAGAATACCATTGAAGATGTTCTGAACTATCCAGGATTTAAGCCATTCGCAAAGATTTTGATGCCAAATACCAAACAGTCTGATTTGGCGGTTCATTTGGATGAATTGCAGAATATTATGTCAATTCACCATAATATTACTACTGACAATACTCTCGAAAGTCTGGATTACCTGGCTTCAAGAATAGAAAATAAAGAGAGAGTCTTCTATCCAATTTATTCTAAAGAGGATATCAAAGAGGATCCTACCTTAGAAGATACTGGATTGTATTTCTTTAGAGGTGATGAAAATGCTCCATTCGCTATTATTCTTCCTGGTGGCTACAGCTACCGCAGTACAATTCATGAAGGCTTACCAATTGCGTTGCGCGTCTCCAATGCAGGCTTCAACGCGTTCGTTCTCTCATACAGATCAGGAAATCTGATTAAAGGCTCAAAAGATTTAATTACAGCTATCAATTTTGTTAGAAATAATGCTGATAAGCTGAAGGTTCGTAAGGATAAATATTCCTTATGGGGAGCAGCTGTTGGAGCTCAGCTGATTATTAACGTTACCCAGAATGCAGAAAAAGGCGAACTGAAGGGACTTCTTCAGGAAAAGCCTGTGGCTAATATCTTCAGTTACCCATTGAGCTATTATCCATCTGAGAACGATGTACCTACAGTTATTGTTGTAGGTGATCAGGACCGAATTGTTAACAAGACAATTTTAAAGTCATCAATCAATAACCTGAACAAGATGGGAATTGAATCTAAGTTCATTCTTATCCCAAGACTACAGCACGGATTCGGTGTCGGCTTTGATCCTAATTCTTCTGTAAGTATCAACTGGATTGGTCGTGCTACTTCCTTCTGGGAGGAGGCTGCCGGATTGAGTGAAGATTCGTCAGACTCTAAAGAAGAAGGTAAAGAAGGCGAAGATGATGGTCTGATAATGTAAAGGATTCAGAAATAACAAAAGGGGAAAGAATTATCTTTCCCCTTTTTTTATATTTAAATCTAGTGATAGATTTTAGCTAGTGCACCAAGCAACTAGACTAATTCAGCCATGTCTTACGACAAAGATGCGTGATTAGTAAAGTCTAGTATGGCGCGCATTTTCGCGGGCCAACTTTTTGGCGTGACGCTTAATAGCAGAAGCCTTTGCACGCTTACGTACAGTTGTTGGCTTCTCATAGAATTCACGAGCTCTTACATCGGCTAAAATACCGGCTTTTTCGCAAGAGCGCTTGAAACGTCTTAAGGCAACGTCAAATGGCTCGTTCTCACGTACTTTAATGACTGGCATGTGGAAAACCACCTCACTTATAAAATTCCAATGTCTGAGACATTAGGTCTCATGACGGTAAAAAACATGCGAATTATATATTAGAACGAAAAGAAAGTAAATAAAAATTGCGATTTTTTCGGGAATCTCTGTCACAAAATACTGCTAATCTAAGGATGCATATGGATGCGATTTGTGATAGCTTATTTCTCTGAAAAAGTGTCGATAGTTTTAAAGGATAAGATAAATGATTGCGCTGCTGCAGAGCGTTAATTTTGCCAAGGTTGTGGTTGAAGGAAAAACAGTAGGGGAGATTGATAAAGGTATTCTGGTTTTCCTTGGTCTTGAGAGAGAGGATAACGAGCAGCTTTGCCATAAGATGTTCGATAAGATTCTAAAGTACAGAATGTTTTATGATGAGAATGAGAAGATGAATCTGAACGTATCTCAGGTTGAAGGTAATGTTCTTGTAGTCTCTCAGTTTACTCTTGCGGCTAATACTGCGTCTGGTAACCGACCAAGCTTCGATCCTGCAATGCCTCCTGCTGAGGCTAAAGCTCTTTATGATAAGTTCATGAAGTACGCTAAAGACAAGCTTCCAACTGTTCAGCATGGAGAGTTTGCTGCGGATATGAAGGTATCTCTTGAAAACGATGGTCCTGTAACCTTTATTCTCAAGCTCTGATTTAATCTAAGTTATTTGGTTTATTTCTGAGAATCTGTTTGTATTCAGATCAAAAAAAAGCCTGTAAAAAGAACTTACAGGCTTTACAAACAAACATAAGGAGTAAACTGTTCATAAAAGAATTCCTTTGGCGAACATTAAGATCATATGTCTTAGGTCGAAAGTCTTTCTTTTACTGTATATAAAATCTTTAACACACTGCATGTTGTATTCTGATGTAACCACTCAGCAATAAAGTCTATTACTGAAAGTGTGTTTTCAGGCTCTACAACATGCAGTCGCCCCTACTTAGTTCTTTGCAAGTCCCTGCAGGATCTGATTTGCATTCTTAATCTGATCACTTGCACCGCTTACGAAGCTGTTGTACTGTCCCATGAAGTCCTGCAGCTTAACCATCTGGGTCTGGTTGTCTGAGTTGCAGTTCTCTG
>JAZRAY010000273.1:0-14589 GCA_045634805.1 Succinivibrio sp.
TCAATAAAGCAGGAGAACTTCTTTCTGATTCCAACCGATTTAATGGAATAGATATAGTTAGATTCGGAGAAAACATCAGTATTATTCTAGATCGAGAAAATATTGAAAATGAATCTGTACTTAAACAGTATGATGATGCTATTAACGTGTACCAGAAATACTACCAGTATGAACAGATAAAAGGCAGTTTAAGAAAAACTGTATCTCTAATACCAGAAGAGGCCTTCCGTGAGGCAATTGCCAATGCTATTGTTCATAGGACCTGGGATATAAACGCAAGCATTCAGATATCAATGTATTCAGACCGAATAGAAGTCGTTTCTCCTGGAGGGCTTCCAAATGGAATTAAAGAGGAAGAATACCGAAGAGGAGGACTATCCGTTCTTAGGAACAGAATCCTAGGCAATGTTTTCCTTAGACTCAACATGATTGAGCGATTTGGCACAGGAATACGACGTATTAACGAAACCTACCGCAACAGTGAGGTTAAACCTGTTTTCAAAATAACAGAGAATTCCATAATTGTGATTCTGCCTGTTCTTGAACAAAAATATAATCTGACTGATGATGAAGCAAAGATCTTCGAACTTCTAAAGAATCGAGAAATGTCTAGCTCTGCAATCGCGGAATATACAGGTTTTGGAAAAAACAAAGTTATTACTATTCTAAAAAATCTTGTAGATAAAGGCTATGTCAGCGTCTCAGGTCAGGGACGCGGAATCCGGTATACAAGACAATAATTCTTTTGGTCACCAAACGCTAAATCAAACGTAAAATTTTGCGTTTGATTTTTCGCTTGATCAGAAGACTCAAAATATAAACAGTTTATAACAAAAAAGGCTTCTGCCTGCGCAAAAACAGGATCAGAAGCCTTATTGTAGGTCAGGTTCAATCTTTGAACCTGATTCTGAATATTATAGGAATGGCTTGCCGTTTACCATTAAACGACCGTTTTCAATTGAAAGAGCAGACTCATAGGCGCCATCATCTCCCTTAACAAAGAACTGTTCAGCGTCCTTGTTAGAATCAGACTTAACAGTCAGCATACCCTTTAAAGAGTCCATTCCTTCCTCAAGATTCCAGTTAAACTTACCACTTGAAGTCAGATTGAACTGATCAATATTCTGAATACCGGTAAAGAAAGCTACGATTTTACCAACCTTACCATTTAGCTTGTTTACGGTTAGAGAATTAATTGATTTTAGTAGCTCCTGATATGATTTGTCTGTATCAGCGTTCTGAGATAGCTGTTCAATAACCTTGGTATTGAACTTTGAAACAGTTAAATCAATGTCATAGTTCATCAGATAACCGAATAAATCATCACCGGTTAAGGTAACGTTCATATCAAAATCACCTTCTTTGGTCTGATTTACAGCCTTTGAAGTTAATTTCAGGTTTTCGAACTTGTAAGGCATAGCCTCAAAGCCTTTAACGATAAGAGATGAGTTACCGAAGCTCTTGATATCAGTTATACCCTGCATATTTCCTGACATTTCGATTTCTTTAACAGAGAATGATTTGCCATCCTGCAGATTCTTGATATTCAGATGAGATACAACATCCTCATCAGAGTTGATATCGATGTTAAGAGCTGACTCCAGCTTACCCTTGGAATTGTCAAGATAATCGGCATTTAGAGTACCGTGACCTTTGATCTTTGATGAGAATACAGATGAATCAAACTCAAGATCTGCCTTTACGGTATTTGGAGCAAACTTGATAGCATCATTCTTTGCAATCATCTCTTCAAATTTAGCGGTATCAATTACGGTATTTGCTGAGCCAAAGCCCTTATTGATTGTGAAAGGAATATTTAAGGTCTCATCCTCAAAGTTAATAATGAAATTACCCTTCTCAGAAAAGAATGAGTCTGCATCAACCTTGCAGCTTACCTTTGCACCAGGAAGATACTGATTGATCTGTTTGGTTACTGTTTCATTGTTTTCAATACCATTTAGGTATTCGTTGATCTTTACACCTGTGTAATAAACACCACCAACATAAACTGCAGATGCAAGAACAACAGCGCCGGCACCAAATAATACTGATTTTTTTGCCATAAAGTAATTTAGCCTCAAAAATATATCCGCAAATGCGGATTCCAAATTAAAATCTCGGAAAACTTCCGAGATTTAACAACCTTTTGCTTATATCTGAATTAGCATTAAATTCTTATTAAATACAGATTAGGGAGATCATATCCCTTTTCTGCTATCTAATCATCTTGAAAATATTAGATTTTTTAATCTTGTCATCTAATTTGTTCAATTCCTTATCTAGCTTTTCAGTCTTAATATTAAGCTTGTCCTCAAGCTTGATTTTTTCAATCAGACCGTTGATAGCTGAGCTCTTAAGGAAATCTGATGACAAGGCAAAATCACCTAGCTGATACTGACCGTTTTTAATAACCAGATCAGTTCCATAATAGCCATTGCCCTGATCTTTTAGCAGGAAGCCAAGCCCCTTTAATGTCTTGGTACCAACATGCAGAACACCGTTTAAACTCTGAGGTATGGTTGCATACTGGAATTTAAAATTACCGTTTGACTGGAATGGAATATCAGCAGAATTCTCTGATAAGAGTCGCCTTGCAAAGTTTCTTGATAAGCTGAAATTGAATTTATCAACTTTAGCTTCAGTCAGATCAGACAGAATAATGTCTAAAGCTTCATCAGATTCTTTTTTCCTGTGCTTATCGGTTGAAAGGATCTTATCAAGATTAAATGAGGAGAATGTACCCTCAAAATCAAAGCTGCTTAAATGCTCGGTTACACCCTTGCCCTGAGAATTTACATACAGCTTAAAGATTCCGTTTTCATACTCAAAGGTTCTGTACTCACCATCAAGAGTGTTCAGTACATACTTATCAAGATTCAGATTCTTGCCGCTGAATTTGCCCTTTCCTAAAGAGGTTATAGAGAGAAGCCCCTCAATATTTCCCTTGTAGTTAAAGCTGTCACATGAGAAAAGAGCTGGATTCTTAAAATTCTGAACCTCTAAAGTTGCCTCAGGGTTAAAGGAAGAGTCAACATTAGCCACAAGCTTTAATGCAAAATCCTTATAACGGTTCTTCTGGTATTTTGATGAAAGAACAGCAGTTGCAACCCCCTTTAGGGAAAGCACATTTACATCAGCCTCAAAATCACCTCTAGAGGTCTTGGTATCAAAGGTTGATGGCAACACAATGTTCTTACGGGAAATGTTGGCAACAAGCTCATCAAGCCTCATCTTTACATTGGCATGGAGGAATCCTGAGTAAATGGCTGTAGGACATACGGACTTGCCAAAGACAGGAGAGTCAATTACAAAATCACCTTCTCGATTATACAGTCCAGATGATTTGGAGGTGTAGCTTAGCTTTGTACCCTTTAGAAGTTCTGAATCCGAGGATTCGATGAATTGCTGTGAATTTGCAAGATTAGATTCGATAAGATAGCCGGTTATGTAGCAGATTCCGACATATACGAAACAGACCAGAACCAAAAGAAAAACAATAAATTTCTTCATAATCCACCTCCGATCAGCTTATTTGATGCTGATTTTGGAAAACCTTATGTTTGAAAATATCTGTAATCCTATCTGATTATATTCCTTACCTCTTGATAAAAAAAAGAATTCTCTCAAATTAACGCAAAAAAATAAAAAAGCAGGAGATTACACTGACAAAAATGTGCAATCTCCTGCCTGTCTCTTTCAACTTATTTTTTCTATCTGCACGAAAGCTCTATAAGCTTTAAGGTAACCTCACATGATTTTTTAAAGGAGGATAAAGGCAGAAACTCACAGTTGCTGTGAAAATTAAAGGCACCAGTGAAATAGTTTGGTGTAACAATTCCCTTGGTGGACAGCTGAGAGCCATCGGTACCTCCACGCATTGCGTAGGTAACACTCTTTATTCCAAGCTCGTCTAAAGCCTGATAAAGCATGGCAACCGGAGGATCTTCGCGTTTGACGTTATTGGCGATATTCTCATAGGTATCAGAGATTTCAACAGAAATCTCAGCCTTTGGATAACGCTTTTTAAGCATCTCAACAGCATCTAAAACATACTGTTTACGCCATTCATAAAGCTTTTTGTCATGGTCACGTATCAGCATGCTCATATCACAGTAAAGAGGATCTGCATGCATACCGGAAAACCACCAGTAGCCTTCCTTGCCTTCGGTATGCTCCGGAGTCTGAGCACTGTCAAACATTGAGATCAGATCGTGAGCAACGATGATAGGATTAACAAGTACGTTCTTGGCAGACATCGGATGAGCGCTTACGCCCTTGATTCTGAATTTAACTGTACCTGCATTGAAGGTCTCATATACAACCTGACCTACACCTGAACAGTCAATGGTATAGGCAAAATCAACCTTGAACTTCTCAAGATCCATGCATTTTGAACCTAAAAGACCGATTTCCTCGTCAGGAACAAAGGCAATCTTAAGCTCAGGATGCTTTTTGGAGGGATCATTTTTCAGAACCTCAAGCATGGTCATAATGTTGGCAATCGCAGACTTATCATCTGCACCTAAAACCGAGGTGCCGTCAGAGAAGATAATATCCTCACCGACAAAGTCCTGAAGTTCAGGGTGCTCTGAGAGCTTCATTACGATGTTCTTCTCTTTGTTAAGAACAACATCTCCGCCCTCATAATGAATAATCTGAGGATGAATCTCAGGGCTTAGCGCAACATCAACAGTATCAAGGTGTGCTAAAAAGCCGACCACAGGACCATTGCAGTTACCCTTTAAAGTGGCATAGACACAGCTGTGCTCGTCTACACTGACATCGGTAAGACCAAGCTCGCGAAGTTCATCTGCAAGCATATTGGCAAGCACAGTCTGTCCCTCTGAGGTAGGGACAGTCTTTACAGTCGCATCTGACTGAGATGCAACTGCAGCATACCGATAAAATCTGTCTGTAAGACATTTAATCAGTTCCATGAGTGCTCCTTACTGAGCCTGAGGGAACATAGTTGAAGGATAGTCAAATCCGCTCTGGAAGCCTAAAGGTATACCTATAAACCAGTACAGATACAGAACTATGGTCAGTACAATCATCAGAGCAAAGGTGTAAGGCAGCATCATTGAGCTTAAGGTACCAACACCAGCCTTCTTGCAGTAACGCTGACAGTATGAAATCAGCAGTGGATAGAAGGCAAACATAGGAGTACATACGTTTACTGCTGAATCAGATACTCTGAATGCAGCCTGGGTAAGCTCTGGTGAAATGCCAAGCATCATCAGCATTGGAACAAAGATGGTTGATAGAATTGCCCACTTTGAGGTTGCTGAAGTAATCAGAAGATTCAGAAGACCGGTCAGAATAATAATACCAAACAGAGTTACTCCTGATGGAAGGCCCATGTTCTTCAGGAACTCAGCACCTGAGATTGCCAGCAGTGAACCGATATTTGAATGACCGAACACATACAGGAACTGACCTGCGAAGAAGCAGAATACGATGAAGGAAATCAGCATATTCATGATGTGATCCATTGAGCGGATTACATCGTTTGCATTCTTGAAGGTTCCTGCGGCATAACCGAATACAATACCAGGCAGTGAGAAGAAGATAAACAGTAATGGAACAAGTCCCATCATTACTGGAGCCTTAGGTGAGGTTAAGGTTCCGTCTGGAGCTCTGAGCATAGAGTTTTCTGGATAGCACAGAATAAACAGCAGTGCCAGAAGACCGATAACAGTTGAGATTGCAAACTTGAATGCGTGATTCTCTTTTGCGCTTACTGGAGTTACTGCAAGATTCTTATCTTCCTTAATATCCAGATCAAGAGGCATAGTACGCATAAGTCTTGGTTCGATAATCTTATCTGTAACGTACCATACGGACAGGATCACAAAGAAGGTTCCGCCTAAAGCATAGAAATAGTTGCACAGAACATTAACAGAATAATTAGGATCAATTATGTGTGAAGCTGATTCAGTAAAACTCTGCATTACAGGATCAATAATTGATGGAGTAAAGCTTGCGGTGAAACCGCCGGCTAGGCCAGCAAATGAACAGGCAATACCAGCTAATGGATGACGTCCGCAGGAGTAGAACATCAGAGCGGATACAGGCATCAGAATGGTATAGGCACTGTCTGATACAAGATGGCAGACAATAGAAATAAAGATAACAGTTGGAGTCAGAATCTTTCTTGGAGTAACTGACAGGAACTTTTTAATCAGAACATTAACAAAGCCTGAACCTTCAGCGATACCGATACCCAGAGTAGCAACAATAGTGATGCCTAAAGGAGGGAATCCCATGAAGTTCTTGACGGAGTTAACGATCAGATCAAGTACGTTGGCAGGTGCCAGCATATTTAGAATCTGAATCTTTTCTTTGGTTGTCGGATGTATGTAGTCAAAATCTACAAATGATAAAAGTGATGAAATAATCATCGTCACAATAAGAGCATAGATAAACAGCATGGTAATGTGAGGAAGCTTATTTCCCATACTTTCGATAAGGTTCAGGAACCTATTAAATAAATTAGGTTGAGAATTTAGTTGAATATCAGTCATTGTTTTACAGCGCAGAAGGTATTCCCCACTGTACTGTCTCCTTATGTTTTATTGTTAAGCTTTACTAAAACAAATGAAACAAGCAGTAACAAATGTATTCATTTGATTGTTTTGTATTAACAACTGTTTGATATAAAAGCTAATACACTTTTATTATACACCTCTGATTTTTGTTCTTTTTAGTAACACCTAATTAGTGCAGTTTTATTTTATTTTTTCAGACTGGTGCAAATATTGAGCAAAAATGATCTGTTAGAATGGAAGGATAAAAAAAAGTCAGAGCTTATACTCTGACGAAAAAAAATGGAACCGAAGATATACACTGTAACTAGTTCAAAACACGGATTTTTGAACCATTCTAAGGCACCGGAATCATTCCCGATGCCCTAAGACCGAAACCAGAATTAGTTCTGGCCCTTGATAGCCTTACGACCTAAGAAGACGGCATTCTCACCTAACTCTTCCTCGATACGGATCAGCTGATTGTATTTAGCAATACGATCAGAACGGCTCATTGAACCGGTCTTAATCTGACCGCATGAAGTACCAACAGCAAGATCAGCAATTGTGGTATCCTCAGTCTCACCTGAACGGTGTGAAACAACTGCTGTATAACCAGCATCCTGAGCCATCTTAATTGCATTTAATGTCTCAGTTAAGGAACCAATCTGGTTGAACTTGATAAGAATTGAGTTAGCAATACCCTTCTTGATACCTTCTGAAAGAATCTTGGTATTGGTTACGAACAGATCGTCACCAACAAGCTGAACATGAGAGCCTAGCTTCTCAGTCTGATACTTGAAGCCATCCCAGTCAGACTCATTCTGACCGTCTTCGATTGAAACGAT
This sequence comes from Succinivibrio sp., assembly GCA_045634805.1. Classification (GTDB taxonomy): domain Bacteria; phylum Pseudomonadota; class Gammaproteobacteria; order Enterobacterales; family Succinivibrionaceae; genus Succinivibrio. The sequence continues at coordinate 7,373 of JAZRAY010000273.1, forward strand.
AGGATACTCGTTTACAAGATTTGACAGATAATCAGTGAACTCGTGAGAAGTAAAGGTCTTGCCCTCACCCTTTAGTTCATACATGCCAGTCTTTTCGTTATAGAACTCTGATGAAGCACAGTCCATAGCAAGAGTTACGTCCTTACCGAACTCGTAGCCAGCCTTCTCAACAGCCTCTTTAATGCAGGCAAAAGCTTCAGCATTAGATGACAGATTAGGAGCAAAGCCACCTTCATCACCAACAGCGGTATTCAGGCCTTTTGACTTTAATACCTTAGCCAGTGAGTGGAATACCTCTGAACCGATACGTAGAGCATCACGAAGATTCTTACCGCCAACAGGCTGAATCATGAACTCCTGAATATCAACGTTGTTATCAGCGTGCTCACCACCGTTCAGAATGTTCATCATAGGCAGAGGCATTACATACTTGCCCTTGTGACCGAACAGCTCACCAATGTACTGGTATAGAGGAATCTTTCTTGAAGCTGCATTTGCCTTTGCTACTGCTAAAGACACAGCTAAAATTGCATTAGCACCTAATGAATCCTTGTTCTCTGTACCATCAAGCTTAATCATGGTGTTATCAACGATTGACTGCTCTGCTGAATCTAAGCCGCATACAGCCTTGGCAATTGGACCGTTTACATTAGCAACAGCCTTTAGAACACCTTTACCGCCAAAGCGTGATTTATCACCATCGCGTAGCTCTAAAGCTTCTCTTGAACCGGTTGATGCACCTGATGGAGCTGCAGCACGACCGAATGAACCGTCTTCTAAATAAACTTCTGCTTCAACAGTTGGGTTACCGCGTGAATCAATGATTTCACGACCAATTACTTTAACGATTTTAGACATGACATCCTCAATAACTAAGAAATAACATTTTGAACAGATTCATTGTATAGAAACAGTAAGCTTAATGCAACTAAAATTAGATATAACTAACAATTTTGTTATTTTTTTGTGAAAAATCTGCATGTAAATAAGTATAGATAAGAAAAAAAATAGAGCCTAAACCGATGCGATATCAGAACTGATTTGCAAAGTTGTTCTTCAACTCAAAGAGGAGTTTAGTATATGGATCAAGATTAAACTCTTTCTTTGTAAAGGCACAGAGCCTGCAGTTTAAAGTATGACCGGATCTCAAAAGAGGCAGTCTTTTTATTGAAGCTGGAAAGTTGTTTTCCTTTGATGAAGATACTATAGGAAAGATCCCTCTGCCACTTGTGACAAAAACTCTAGCTTCACTGATATTTCGTGCAAAGACAAAATCTCCGCTAAATCCCAGAATCTCATGATAATAAGTAAACTCACTGTTTTCACTCTGAGGTGTTGCAATGACAATACATGGAAAATTCTTTAAATCTGAGACTTCTACCTCAGATAAGCTTGCATAAGGATGAAAACTCGATATCTCCACTGCGTAGTGAAGAGAGGAAAGCTCAATATTATTGTAGTCTTCAGAGAATGCTCTTCTCTGATCATTGAAGGCAATATCTATTTTTCCTGTTCTAAGCAGCTCATACAGCTCTTCATGAGTACCAGGAATAAGATCAATTTCAGCTGTTGGATTGCTTAACCGGTAGGTAGCTACGGCATTATGAAGTTCATAGCCGTCATAATTCATCAGATAGCCTATTTTTAAACTGGTTCTGTTATATCTCTGAAGCTTAAGCACATCAGTTTTAAGGATTTCAATATCGGACAGGATGATTATTGATTTTCTGTAAAAGAGCTTACCAGCTTCTGTAAGAGAGAATGTTCTGTTGTGTCTTTTTAAGAGAAGTACTCCTAGCTCTTCCTCCAGAGCTTTTATCTGCTGAGAGATGGCAGACTGAGAAACACCGCAATCCTCAGCGGCCTCATAGAAATTCATCTTATCGACAACAGATTTGAAGTATTTCATCTGCTTGAACAGCATGAACTCTCTCCTGGTAGCATATCTATAATCTTTACAGAATTATAGTATAGATTAGCAAAACTTATCAATATAGAAGAAAAACAAAATTGATTGATAAACAGAGCCTAACTATTATTTAGATAAAAGATGAATGAGGTGTTAGAAAATGGCAAAAAATCTGGTTATCTACTACTCAAGACGCGGACAGAACTACGCTGGTGGCTCAATTGTAGATCTGAAAACAGGTAATACTGAATATATTGCAAACTTCATAAAGAATGCAGTAGATGCAGATCTATTTGAGATTAAAACCATAAAGGAATACAGCAAAGACTACACCACCTGTACACAGGAAGCAAAGGATGAGTTAAGAGCAGGTTCAAGACCTGAACTTAAGGAATATCTGAAGTCAATTGATGATTATGACAATATTGTAGTTGCAGGTCCCTGCTGGTGGGGAACCTTTCCTTGCGCGGTGTTTACACAGCTTGAGAAGCTTGATTTTACAGGGAAAAAAGTTTTCTCAGTTATGACACATGAAGGCAGTGGAATGGGTTCCTCTGTCAGATCATTAAAAGCCTGCTGTAAAAATGCTGAAGTCTTTTCAGGACTTGCTATTGTCGGAACCCATTGTCCTGATGCTCAAAAAGAAGTTAGCGAGTGGGCTAAAAAGAATCTTTTATAGGTATAGGCAAATAACAGGAACATATATGAACGCATCTAAATTTATCAGAGGACTAATTGCAGCTGTCTTTACACTCTCTTTGAGTAGTAATGCGCTTGCTGATTCAGATAAGCTGGTAGTTTATTTTTCAAGAGCCGGAAACCAGATAAACGGTGATCTTGAAAAAGGTAATACAGCCACAATCGCACAGATGATTGCCCAAAAGGAGAATGCTGATATTTTCGAGATAAAACCTGTTGAAGATAAATACAACATTCCTTACAGAAAGCTTACAGAACTTGCAAGCGAAGAGAAGGAAAAAAAGGTAAGACCTGAATATTCAGGCGAGGTAAAGAATCTTTCTGAGTACAAAACCGTATATGTAGGTTCTCCTGTCTGGTGGGGAGACTATCCTATGATTATGTATACCTTCTTTGAAAATAACGATCTGAACGGAAAAGTCATCAAACCTTTTTCAACACATGAAGGAAGCGGACTCTCCTCTTTTGATCTGATCTTAAAATCACTTTATCCAAAAGCCTCCGTTAAGGAAGGCCTGGCTATAAGAGGAAAAGATGTGCAGTCAGATCTAGATGGTGTGATCTCAAAAGTTAATCAGTGGGTGGATAAGGAATAAAAAAAATGAAAAAAGACGTAATGATTGTAACAGGCGCAGGACAGATCAGCATGGCCATAGCAAGAAGAACAGGCTTTGGTAAAAAGATCATTTTAGGCGATAAAAATACAGAAAATGCAGCAAAAATTGCAGAAATCATGAACAGTGCAGGGTTTGATGTTGTTCCTGTAACCATGGATCTGTCATCAAAGGATTCAATAAAGTCTCTCATAGAAGAAGCCCAGAAACATGGAGATATCAGATATCTTGTAAACGGAGCCGGTGTTTCACCGTCTCAAGCATCTGTTGAGACGATCCTGCAGGTTGATCTTTATGGAACTGCAGTACTACTCGAAGAAGTAGGCAAAGTCATAGCAGAAGGAGGCAGAGGCGTAACCATATCAAGTCAGTCAGGCTTTAGAATGGCAGCACTCACTCCTGATGAGGATCGTATTCTGGCAACTACAGATCCTGAGGAGCTGTTGTCCCTTGATCTGTTGTCTTTGCAGAACATAAAAGATACCCTGCACGCCTACCAGTTAGCAAAGCGCTGTAACGAGAAAAGAGTAATGTATGAAGCAGTGCGCTGGGGAGAGAGAGGAGCCAGAATTAATGCAATCGCACCTGGAATTATTGTAACTCCACTTGCTGTTGATGAATTTAACGGTCCACGAGGAGATTTTTACAAAAACATGTTTAAAAAATGTCCAGCAAGAAGACCAGGTACAGCAGATGAGATAGCAAATATTGCAAAACTTCTGCTCTCAGAGGATGGAGATTTTATAACGGGATCAACCTTCCTTGCAGATGGAGGTGCTACTGCAAGCTTCTATTACGGACCACTACAACCAAAGGTGTAGTTTATGCTTTACATAAAAAAAATGTGTATCCTGATGGTGTCTTTGATACTGTCCTCTGCTTTTAACTGTGTTTCTGCTGAGTACAAGGCAGATGTAAACAGTCCTCAGAGCATAAATAAAATCAGTATTGACGGTCAGTCTTACGAGGTAGATTTTAAAGATGGAGAGCTCCAAAGAGAGCTCCTAAATATGAAACCTCTCACTCTAACCATGAAGCAGTATGCAAAACATGAATTCTACTCCAAACTGCCTTTCAAACCGGTTATGTCAAAAGACACAACATCATTTATTAAAGCCGGGTACATCTACTACTGGGACGGATGGAATGCACTTGTGCTCAACTACATAGACACAGACATCAGCCCCTATAAAGTAGCAGAAATAGGAAAATTCAGAGACTCCGATAAACTTGTCGAATTTATAAAAAGTAAAGATGAGCTTAGTGTGGAAATAAAGTGAGATCCGAGAATTCAAAATGAAGAAAAAAAGACTTGGTCAAAGTGATCTGTACGTTACCCCTGTGGGGCTTGGATGCATGGGGCTATCCCATGCCTATGGTACACCTCTGGAAAAAAAAGAAGCGGTGGCTGTAATCAGAGATGCCTTTGAAACAGGATACAACTTCTTTGATACAGCAGAATGCTATACCGGAACCTACCCTGACGGAAGCATCTCCTACAATGAGGAAATCGTAGGAGAAGCACTTTACAGTGTACGAGACAAGGTTGTAATTGCATCCAAATTTGGCGTGACTATAACACCTTCTGGACTGAAAACAGACAGTTCACCAGATACGATCATGAGATCTGTTGAAGGCAGTTTAAGACGTTTGAATACAGAATGTATAGATCTCTACTATCAGCATCGAATAGATCCTGCTACAAGCCCTGAAGAAGTAGGAGAAACCATTAACAAGCTCATGTCTCAGGGAAAAATCCGAACCTTTGGAGTATCAGAGGCAGATGAGGAGTATTTAAGAAGAATCACAAAAGTCTGTCCTGTATCAGTAATACAGAACAGATTCTCGATGATGGCCCGCTGGCATGAGACTCTGTTTTCAACATTGGAAGAGCTTAAGATATCCTTTGTAGCTTTTTCACCTCTGGCAAATGGTTTCTTAAACGGCATGTACACCACGGAAACGGAGTTTAAAGATCAGAATGATTATAGAAACAGAATGCCTCAGTACACGCAAAAGGGACTTAAAGAAGCAGAAAAGCTTTTTTCACTATTAAATCAATTTGCAGCACAGAAAAATGCAACTTTAGGTCAGATTTCTCTGGCATGGATACTTAAGACACGCCCTTATATGATACCTATACCAGGTTCTAGAAAAACAGAACGGAACCATGAAAACTTTGAGGCGCAGAATGTTGAGCTTTCTGATGAAGAATTCTTAACACTGAACAAACTGCTTGATTCACTAAATATTCCAGTTTTTGGAAAACAATAACCTATTTGGAGACAGAAATATGTTTTTTAAATTTGAAAATACAACCAGAGTTTATTTTGGAGATGAGGAACTTAAAAATCTGACACCAGAGCTTTTAAACTATGGAAAGAGAGTTCTAATTGTATATGGTGGAGGCTCCATCAAGAGGAACGGACTTTATGACAGGATCGTATCTGAGCTAAAAAAAGCCGGAATCGAAAGTTTTGAACTATCAGGAGTAGAACCAAATCCACGTCATACTACAGTGAACCGTGGTGTGAAAATCTGCCGTGAGAATAATATAGATGTAATTCTTGCTGTAGGTGGCGGTTCAACAATTGACTGTTCAAAGGGCATTGCAGCCACAGTTTTCTCTGATACCGACAATGTATGGGATCTGGTTGAAGGTAAGTATACCATCAAAAAAGCTCTTCCAATTGTCACAATACTGACTCTTGCAGCAACTGGATCTGAAATGGATACAGGTGCAGTGATCAGCAACATGGATCTGAATATCAAGAGCGGACTGATAAACGATCTATTAAGACCAAAGGTCTCTTTTGAAGATCCAAAAATAACATACTCTGTATCAAAATATCAGACTGCATCAGGAAGTGCAGACATCATGTCTCATATCTTTGATGTAGCCTATCTCTCCAATCAGCCACAGATGGATATGCTAAGAAATATACAGGAAGAAGTGCTGAAAACCGTAATCAGATACACTCCTGTGGCACTGGAAAATCCGTCAGATTACGAGGCCCGATCAAATCTGATGTGGGCATCCTCATGGGCATTGAACGATTTTATGTACTGCGGAGTAATGCAGTGTCCTATTCTTCATGCAATAGAACATGAATTATCAGCTCATTACGACATCACTCACGGACACGGACTTGCAATTATTACCCCTCATTATCTGAGATACATCATTGATGAGAAAACAGCGCCTGTAATCTATAGACTTGGTTACAGATGTCTGGGTGTTGAAGAAGGACTTTCAGCAGAGGATGGCGCACGCAAAACCTGTGAAGCTCTCTCAAAACTGTACTTTGAGACATTTAAACTGCCATCAAAACTATCCGATCTGGGTATAGATGATTCAAAATTCGAGATCATGGCACATGCCTGCTGCAATGGCTTATTTGGAAATGGAGAGTTAAAGGCATTAGGAACATTAAAGGAAGCTGACGTGATCAATATTCTGAAAAATGCTCTTTAAAAGGTAAGGAGGAAAAGGTAAAGATAGATAAGCCTATATAACTGAAAGACCAGATAGAAAAACTATACTGGTCCTAAATTTGAAGGATTGTTCCTTATCAGCTTCCGTAAGCCTCCATTACTTTGGAGGCTTCTTTCTTAAGATCAAGACTTCCGTGCTCCTGGACATCTGCAATTATCTTGATTGCCTCTTCTGTATCACCTGTCTCAAAGTACAGTCTTGCAAGATTCAGCTCGTCAACATAATACTGATGCTCTTTAGGAGAGAGGATTTCCTTTTCTCCCTCTGATAGATTCTCAGCTAATGTAGCCTGATCTGAAAGGTCGGCATTTGCAGAAATTGGGCCTATGGTATTTGAAACCTGCTGTAGTTCAGGAACGTCTGACTGTGAAGAATCACCGTTAATCATTCTTGAAATCTCTTCAGGAGAAAATGCAGTCTCTCCACCTGAGGATAGTGACTCAGTATCAGCTGAGACACCATTTCCAAGCATATTCATGAGCTCAGATTCTGCCTGAGG
>JAZRAY010000274.1:0-1928 GCA_045634805.1 Succinivibrio sp.
TTGATCGTCATCAAGCATAAAGAAATCAAAGTAATCTCCACCTGAACTCTTTGCAGGATACTCTTTTGCAAACAGATCGAAATTGTATTTATCTGCAATGGAGAAATCATCAGGAAGATAATTAACCAGAATCTCGTTTACAACACTTAACTCGGCATCAAGTCTCTTTTTCTGATCTGAAACCACAGACAGATCTCTTATAGTATCCTGAAGTCTTTGAGCCAGGGAATTAAAGTTGTCGCCTATAGTCTGAAGCTCATCATTCGAATTAAAATCAACTCGTTTATCAAGATTTCCTGCAGCAAATTCATTCACACTTTTTGTCAGCTGAAGAATAGGTCTGACCACACTGTTTGCAAGAGGAACAATTCGTTTAAAGATTACGTATAAAAGGAGCAGTACAAAGACTGACAGTGAGATAACGAGAATATAAATGAAATTCTCAATCTTATCGTAAAACTTATCCTGTACATCATAAAGATGGTTTCTGATAACTTTGGCAGGAGCATAAACCTTTTCCACAGGGATCAGAGAAGCAAAGCTCCAGTTAACCTTTTTTACAGGAGAATAAGCAATAAAGTAATCTTTACCCTTAATTGTTACAGACTCAAATCCGTTTTTATGTTCAGTCATTTTTTTTGCAACCTTGGCTAAAGATTCCTCGCTAGAATTTCGGATATCCTCATCCAGGGTTACACTCAGAGCATCTGAGTCAAAATTAACAAACAGTATTTCGCCTTTTGGACTTAAGATAAAGTAGAGATCGCTCTCTTCAACTGCAATTGATTTAACCAGCTTATAGATTCTGTCTGGATTACAGTCGACGCCCATTACTCCTCTGAATTCTCCGTTTACATAATAAGGAGAAATACAGGATACAACCATATCGCCTGACTGAGCTTTGTAGATATCAGTAAAGAAAGGTTCCTTAAAACTCTTACCCATTTCATACCATATACGGGTGACCGGATCATAGGTCAGTCGGGAAGGCATGGTGCTTACAGGAACCAGATCATCAGGATGATCCATAACATACAGACCAATCGAATAACCTCTTTCAGAACCATAAAAAATGCAGTTGTAGTAATCTACAAAGAATGGAGTAAAGTCAGCGATATTTGAGGCTATCCTGATTTCTTTCTCAATTTCAGGAGTGAGACCATTTTTTAATAGTCTCTGACTGTAATGAACATAAGGAACATTTGAAATCACGTCCTTATACAAAGCATTTGGAAGAACTCTTTCCTTATATTTATCAGGATTCTCAAGGAAAGTTACAAAGGTATCACGCAGCAGAGCTACATCTTCTGTGATATGTCGAAGCTCTGAACTTAAAAGCTCAGAGACAGATGCATTCAGATTGGTAAGACGTCTTTTCTCTTCCCTTAAGGCCTGCTCCTCAGCTCTGGCTGTAATCTTAATAAGATTGTTTTTTTCAAGATTATCAATGGTACTGAGAAGAAAATAGTTTCTTAATGGTGAAAAAATGGCAAAGCCAAGAACAAACAGAACACTGCCGGACAGAGCTGCAAAAGTTAATTTTTTTCTCAACGACTTTGTCTGAAACACAGGACTCACCTACCTAACACGCATATCTTATTTGAATTTTATGACAATTATTAGAAAGATGAGTTTGTTATCTCCCCATTATTTGAGTCATGTAAAAAAAAATTGTCTTATTTTCTAGATTGATAACTAATTGATCTCTCTTAATTTAAGAAATCAGAACACCGAAAAAAAAAGAAAAACAGCTTAAATTACGCTTCTGTATCCTGCGTATGTGCACAGAAGTCCTAGAACAACAGTGGTTAAAAGATATGCTATTCCCTGAAAGGTTCTGCCCTCGTGAATCATGGTGAAGGCTTCAAGGTTGAAGGTACTGTAGGTGGTGAGACCGCCAAGAAATCCGGTCACTACCAGAGGCTTTG
>JAZRAY010000275.1:0-7897 GCA_045634805.1 Succinivibrio sp.
CAGGAATGTGAACCTGAGCAGATTTGTACTTTTATTATACAAAACTATGTTGCATAGATTTGGTATATGTAGTTCTATTTTTAGAGAATCAGATTATATGAGAGGCTGACCGTGATTAATGCAAAAAGGAGGCAATCTGCCTCCTTTAGTTTTATCTCAGGATTTCTTTTTAGTCAGAAATCTTCTTGATGATTAGAGTAGATAGTGGTGGCAGATCAAGCACAATTGAGTGATAGCAGTTCTGCCATGAGATATTTGAAGCCTCAAGCTTGGTCTCACCTGTACCGTATGCACTACCCCAGTACTGCTTGTCGTCAGAGTTGAAGATTACCTCATAGGTACCAGGCTCTGGTACACCCAGGCGATAAGCAACATATGGAACTGGAGTGAAGTTTGATACTGCAACGATGAAGTCCTTGCCGTTATTACGCTGCATAGCGAATACGCTGTGCTCTGAGTCATTAACGTCAAGCCACTTGAATGAAGCAGGATCGTAATCGGTTCTCCACAGACAAGGCTCTGATCTGTACAGCTTGTTCAGATCCTTGATAAGTTTCTGGATACCCTGATGCTTAGGATACTTCAGTAACCACCAGTCCAGCTGAGCATCATCATTCCACTCTGAACCCTGGCCGATTTCTGAGCCCATGAAGTTCAGCTTCTTGCCTGGGTGAGCATACATGTAGGTCAGATAAGCACGCATGTTAGCTGCCTGCTGCCACTCGTCACCTGGCATCTTGTATAGTAGAGAATGCTTGCCGTGAGTTACCTCATCGTGAGAAATTGACAGGATGAAGTTCTCATTGAAGGCATAAATCATTGAGAAGGACATCTCACCGTGGTGATACTTACGGAAGAATGGATCGGTCTGCATGTACTCAAGAGAGTCGTGCATCCAGCCCATGTTCCACTTGAAGCCGAAGCCTAAACCGCCTGAGAAGGTTGGACGTGATACGCCGGTGAAAGCGGTTGATTCCTCAGCAATGGTGAAGGCGTGAGGATACTTCTTGTAAACTTCCTCGTTGAACCACTTTAAGAAGCTTACAGCCTCATAGTTGATGTTACCGCCGTCAACGTTAGGGATCCACTCGCCGTCTTTTCTTGAGTAATCCCAGTAAAGCATTGAAGCTACAGCATCAACACGCAGACCGTCGATGTGGTACAGATCAAGCCATACTAAAGCTGAAGCAATCAGGAAGCGACGAACAGTCTCACGACCGAAGTCATAGATTAAAGAGTTCCAGTCAGGATGCCATCCACGACGTGGGTCTTCGTATTCGTAAACACAGGTACCGTCAAACTTGGCAAGACCGAATGCATCGGTTGGGAAGTGAGCAGGAACCCAGTCTAGGATCACACCGATACCGTTCTGGTGGAAGGTGTCCACGAAGAACTTGAAGTCATCAATGCTGCCGAATCTTGAAGTTGGAGCAAACAGACCGGTTGGCTGATAGCCCCATGAGCCTGAGAATGGATGCTCCATGATTGGCATCAGCTCGATGTGGGTATAGCCCATTTCCTTAACATAATCTAAAAGCTCTTTTGCAAGCTCACGGTAGCTTAGAGGCTGACCGTTGTCATCTCTCTTCCATGAACCTAGGTGAAGCTCATAGATTGAGATTGGCTGCTCTAGCTTGTTGTTAAGCTGTGACTTCTTCCACTCCTGATCATGCCATGTATATGAGTGCTGATCAGAGATGATTGAAGCAAATGAAGGATACTGCTCATGGAAGAAACCAACAGGGTCAGCCTTGTGAGGCAGACGGTTACCGAGTGGATCCTTAATCTCGTACTTGTAACGAAGACCTGCACCTAAACCTGGTACAAACAGAACCCAGTGACCTAAAAGGCTCTTTGCCATTGGCAGACGGCGACCGTCCCAGAAATTGAAGTCGCCGATAACACTTACAGCAGTTGCTGATGGAGCATATACTGCAAACTTGGTTCCCTTGATTTTTACACCGTCAACGTTAAGTTCGATCAGCTGAGCACCTAAGGTTCTATAGATGTTCTCAGGATCTTCGTTCATGGTGTTAAGACCAAAGAAAGCCTCGTCTCTGAACTGATATGGGTCAATAACGTCTACAGTAGCATCGGCATATGTTACTTTGAACATATAGTGAAATGGCTTCTCGCAGGAAATCTTCTCCTCGAAAAGACCATCAGGATTTACCATGGTAAGTGAGCAGATGAAATCCTTTCCGTCAATGGAATAAACTTCAACGCTCTGTGCACTAGGTAACCATGCTCTTAAAATGTATGAGCTTCCCTCTAACTTCTGCAGACCTAGTGTTTCAAAAGGATTGCCAATCTTTGCGTTATTTAAATCATCAATCAGCATTATGCTGTCTCCTCAAAATACTTATTTTTTTTTATTTATTTCTGGCGTCAGTCATTTCCTTAGTCATTGACTTAACGTGATCCTGATCAAATATGAACTCAAGATCCGCAGTTAATTTTCTGCGCCAGTTAGGATACTCAGTATTAGTTCCCGGGATATTAACAGGCTTATCTACTCCAATCCAATCTTCAATCTGAGTGCTGAATAAAGAGCATGAGCCCTTACACATATGGATCTGCAGTGCCTTTGCAAAATCAAGAGTCATCTTAACTTCTTTTGCATCTCTTGGAATATCATCAGATACACTGCCAAGTCCATGCATGCTGTCTAAAATACGCTGCTTGGCAATTTCTCTTTGCTCAGAGAGATTGATTGCCTCTTCCTCAGTGTAAATACCTAATTCTTTACCTAAAGACAGATCAAAACAGTTCCACCAGCCTACCAGTGTTGGCATGTCATGAGTTGTAAGTGCAGACATTGCCTGAGACTGATAGTCCTGAGGAGCAATATAGCCGCCATCCTCAGCACGCTCGTCAAAAAAGATCTTATAGGAGAAAGCCCCAACCTTTTTCAAAGCCTTGGTTAATTCCACAGGAATCGTTCCTAAATCCTCCGCAATAACCAAACATTTATTACGGTGAGACTCAAGAGCAATGATTCCGAGTAAATCATGCATACTATAATGAACGTAGGCTCCTTCGCAAGCAGGAGATCCCAACTTTGTGATCCAAAGTCTAAATAATCCTGCAGCATGATCAATTCGGATCGCTCCGCAGGATTTCATATTAGCCTGGTACATCTTGATCATTGGACGATAAGCAGCCTTTCTTAGGGCATTTGGAGTCATTGGAGATAATCCCCAGCTCTGACCTAGAGGTCCTAGTGGATCAGGAGGAGCACCGATCGAACCAGAAGGTGAGAACACATTATCGACATCAGACCAGACGTCACAGCTCTGTTTTGCGACACCCACAGCAAGATCACGATAGGTACCGATCATCATGCCGGCATTCTTTGCTGTTCTGTAGGCATCGTCAAGCTGCTCTGCTGCCAGGAACTGAAGATAGCAGTAGAAAAGAACATCCTTGTAATGATCTTTACGCCACTGCTCTACAAAAGGTGAATTGACGTTCTGATATTCCTTTTCAAAGACCTCCCATGAGTAGGCATTCACACCGCTTTCATAATAGTGTGCCTGCAGAGCATCATAGGTAGCCATATTAATAAGCTGTTCACCGCCCTGCTCCATAAAGCGCAGGAACTTGTTACCGCGTGATGATCTCTTGTCATCGACCTTGACGTTATCGAAGATGACACGTAAAACCTCAAGCTTAGCCTCAATTACACCACGGTAATCAACATATTCCTTGTCACGCAGAACATGCAGACGCTGCTGGAATTTCTCTGAATGAATCAGATCCTGTGCAGGCTTGCAGTTTAAAAGCTCAGGTACGGATGGAACAGAAATGTAGATAACATTGATGAAGCTTCTTGATGATGGAGAATATGGGCTTACAGCAGACTCATCAGGTACGGCAGGATAACCGGCGTGCATAGGGTTTAAGCCGACAAACTGACCGCCACATTTATATACACCTAATAAAAGCTGCTTTAGATCCTCAAAATCACCGATACCCCAGTTGTTCTTTGATCTTACGGTATACAGCTGAGAGCTTACGCCCCATACTTTTTTACCTTCAAGAATCTCTTTAGGAGTGTAAACCTTTGATGGACATACAATCAAAGACATGCTGATTGACTTTAGAGTCTTCTTCTTTGATTTGATAACAGCAGAGCACTCGTGATATCCGTATGGAAGCTCGCTCATAAGCTTATAGCGGCGGATATCATATACTGTTCCCTGAACAGTCTTGTAATCGGCAATTTCCACCTGCTCAAGAGGAATATTGCGCTCGATCTTACGACCGTCTTCAAGGCTCAGTGTTACAGTGAGCAGTGCACTCTCATCTTCCCCAAATGATTCAGGAGTTCTGATAAAGAACTGATGCTCCTCATCATCTGTAAGCACAGTTACAGGATCAAGAACATTTGAAAATTCTTCCAGCTCCTCTTTATCCAAGAGTTTCTGCAAAGCACTCTCATCGTTTACAGGATAGCCTAATATTTCGAGTAGAGATTTTCTACTTTCTTCAGAAATATAAACAAGCTTGTTAGTCGCATCCAGATAGGTGCGGGCTATACCTTTTTTATCTGCTAGTTTTTGAATGTCAATCATGGTTATGCCATTTCTTTTTATAGTTAGTTTAATTTAATGCAAACATCAAAGTCTTTTAGGTAGGTGATTTACTGCAAATTTCAAAAAGCTCCAAAATTGCAGACCTATTCTTCATAAATATAGATTAAACCTGAGTTCTCTTATAAGAATAATATTTGTAAAATTGAACGCAGGATTAAATCCGCATGTATGATACTCATTAAACTGCCAAATTGCTCGCAAAATTGCCCGAATGCACCATCTTTTTATTCAAAAATTTGAGCTATGCTCAAAATCTTTACATAAGTTGTGATCTGTTTCAAATTGGACATTGACGGTGAATATTGTGTAATTTTTGTTCAGTTTAATTGCTATTCAGCAGAGAAATTGAGTTGTGTAATCATAGTGCATAATTGTTTGAACTAAATCACATTTATGCAATTAAATTAAAAAATAAGAAAAAAATTTTCAGGTCAGAATAAGCACTTTTCTTACTGTATTTTAACAAAAAAATCAGTATGTTATATTAAGCAGAATAATTTTTACGCTTATATAAAAGATTTTTTTTGATCTAATACCAAAAATAGATTTGAAAATTTTAAACAATGTTCTAAACTATATCTGCTTTACTTGATAAAGCTACTTTTATAAAAGTGTAAAGTTAAAAAGTGCTTATCTTGACAATCGTCAGATTTATAGTATCTTTTTAATGTTTTTTATTTTTTGTCAATTGTTAACTACGGGTAACTTTTAATATGACTATTAAAGTTGGTATTAACGGCTTTGGCCGTATCGGTCGTTTCGTATTCCGCGCATCAATCCTACGTCCAGAGTTAGGTATTCAGGTTGTTGGTATCAATGACCTATGCCCACCAGATTACATGGCATACATGTTAAAGTATGACACCATGCACGGTATTTTCAACGGCACTATCGATGTTGTTGACGGTAACTTAGTTGTAAACGGCAACACCATTCGTGTTACTGCAGAGCGTGATCCTGCAAACTTAAAGTGGGGCGACGTTGGTGCAGAGTACGTTGTTGAGTCAACTGGCCTATTCTTAACTGATGAGAAGGCACGTGCTCACATCCAGGCTGGTGCAAAGCGTGTTGTTATGTCAGCTCCTTCAAAGGATTCAACCCCAATGTTCGTTATGGGTGTTAACAATGACACTTATGCTGGTCAGGACATCGTTTCAAATGCATCATGCACCACTAACTGTTTAGCTCCTTTAGCTAAGGTTATCAACGACGAGTTCGGCTTAGAGAACGGCTTAATGACAACTGTTCACTCAACAACTGCTACTCAGAAGACTGTTGACGGTCCTTCAATGAAGGATTGGCGCGGTGGTCGTGCAGCTGCTGGTAACATCATTCCTTCATCAACTGGTGCTGCTAAGGCTGTTGGTAAGGTAATTCCTTCATTAAACGGCAAGTTAACCGGTATGTCAGTACGTGTTCCAACTCTTGACGTTTCAATGGTTGACTTAACCTGTACCTTAAAGAAGGGTGCTTCTTACGAGGACATCTGTGCTGCTGTTAAGGCTGCTTCAGAGGGTTCATTAAAGGGCATTCTAGGTTACACTGCTGATGCTGTTGTATCATCAGACTTCCTAGGTGACACCCGTACTTCTATCTTCGACGAGAAGGCTGGTATCGCTCTAACCGACAACTTCGTTAAGTTAGTTGCTTGGTACGACAACGAAATCGGTTACTCAAACAAGGTTCTTGAGTTAATCAAGTCAATGGAAGAGTCAGGCAAATAATTTTAGCTTGAGCTTCTAAGAATACCCTCGCTTCGGCGAGGGTTATTTTTTTATACCCCCTTTTCAACAGGAATGCAGAACAATCCCCTTCTCCTTTGTTCTGTCTGCTTTAATCCAGTTTCTGCTTTTACCTTTTCTGACTCTTTTCCACTATTTTTGGATCAAAAAAAATTTTTTATTTTTTTAAATGTGATCTGAATATACAAAGTTTTCCCCTACCTTAAAAAACAAAACTATACTCATAGTACACTAACTTTTTATTAGACCTACATACAGATACCGTTCTGATTTAAATAAGATGAGGGCCGGATTATGACAGATAAAATCAATGGCACAGGTTCAGGTAATGCCAATTACGTGCAGCAGGATAACAATCAGATCCAGAATAGAGAACAGAATCCTGAGATAAGAAATGCTCAGAAAAGTGGATCTAAGCTAGGATTAGCTGTAAAGATTGTTGCAACCATTCTGACAGGAGGTCTGTTCGGTATCGGATGGGGAATCTATTCTCTGGTTCACAGTGCCAACAAGAGTCAGAATACAGCTCCTTTAAATCAGAACAACACCGGTGTGCCTGGTGAGAAGCCAATCAATAACGAAATTATAGATAACTCAAAGAAAACAGTTATCAAAAATAATCTCATAAATGAAAAGCCTGTTATAGATGAAAAGGAAGAGGCGGAAATAGATAACTATCAGTTTAAGGAACCTGAGGAAGACAGCAAATTAAAGTTCATAACAGGTATCGATAAAAAAGGTATCAAAGGCTATTTTGATGAGAATTTTGAGTACAGTCATAAATGGGGGAAAATTCCAGAGGATTTAACAGAATTAGACAAAAAGGACTGTTTCCTTGAGGGTGGACTTAAAGGAACATCTATAGAGAAACCTGTTCGTAAAATGATTAATGGTTTCTTCAAATTTGCCGGAAGAGAGACGGTCAATAAGCTCATTAAGAATATGTTGACCTGGGACGAATCTCGTCGTATTGATGTAGAAAAACTCTCTGACAATGCAAGAAAAGGCTTACTCATGACTGCAATTCTGAGGGCCAACAATGTGAATACTAATCTCAATTATTCTCTCGAAAATTTTAACGATTTAAAAAAACAGAAAGGCCTGCTAATAGCAATGGAATACTCACTAAACACAATGCTCCACGAAGTAAATGGAAAGATGGATGAATTGGATAAAAAAGATCTTTTGAGTAAACTCAACATGGAAATTGGTTTTAGTGAGGAGTTAGAGGAAGATCAAGAAATAAAGGAGAATGAAGACAATGACAATCAAGTAAATATTGAGGAGGAAAATCAGGAAGATATAGAGGAAGAGAATAATCAGGAAGAAATAGAGGAAAAGAATCTTCAGAACAGGACTTCAAATAACGGTATCTTCGATTCCTACGAAAGTATACAGGAGCATTTTATAGATAAAAACAAATACATGGGATTTCTTGATGTACTAACTCAACATAGTACATTTGTAGCTGTTCTTCCTAAGGAAGTAAAAAACTACTTTATGAACATGAAAAACTTTGGACAGGAATCGATTAATGAAGTTAATAAAGCAAATGAC
>JAZRAY010000276.1:0-7987 GCA_045634805.1 Succinivibrio sp.
CCAAGACACTGTTCTATAAGTTCCCCGGTGAAGCCCTTTCCATGCAGTGTATCAATCGGCACAGGAAGTCTTGCAAATTCAGCAAGCTCTGTCAGGGATTTACCGACAATGAAATTTAAATTGGCGATTAGTTCATCAAAATTCTGAGGTGGGGCAATCCTGGTGTTTTTTGTGTTTTCTGTCCCCATAGCTGAACCTTGAAAATAATGCCTGAAGAATAGTTTTAAAAAAAGGATTTTACGTGATCTACAAAGAGCTTTGTAACGCCCCTATCTGCTATAATAACACACAGTATAACTTTGCAGATTGCAATAAGTTTAAAAGATAAAGATCAGGCGGTTTTTTGTGATTGATAAAGACGGATTTAGACCTAATGTAGGTATCGTAATCTGCAACCGCTCAGGTCAGGTTTTATGGGCTCGAAGAATCAGGCAGAATTCCTGGCAGTTTCCTCAGGGAGGAGTAGATTCAGGTGAATCTCCAGAGAATGCCATGTACCGGGAGCTCTATGAGGAGCTTGGTTTAACCAGGAATGATGTAAAGCTTCTGGCTAGTACAAAGTTCTGGCTAAAGTACCGACTCCCCAAAAGACTGGTCCGCTGGAATGAGAAACCTTTATGTATCGGACAGAAACAGAAGTGGTATTTACTCTGTTTGAATAAGGATAAATCTGAACAAATCGAATTTAACCGCAAAGGTCATCCTGAGTTTGATGACTGGCGCTGGGTAAGTTACTGGTATCCGGTCCGGCAGGTGGTTGCATTTAAAAGGGATGTGTATCGACAGGTGCTGAGTATATTTTCTCAGACAGCACTGTTCGGTCCGCATTCAGTGAATTATAAAAAGAATACCCGAACAACGAGGAGGGTAAGGTAGCTATGTCTGAAAATCAGAATTCAATATTGCTAGCCCTACGTAAAATTATTCAGGAGGTATCTTCCAAGAAATCCTTTGAGGATGCCATAAACACACTTGTAGATTTGATAAGAGATGCGACAAGCGCTGACTGCTGTTCTCTGTATCTGGTTACCCCAAGAAAGAATTATCTGAAACTTGCGGCGACAGAAGGTCTGCAGAAGGATTCCATTGGAAAGGCTTCACTGCAGATCGGAGAGGGTCTTGTTGGTCTTGTTGCGCAGAAGCAGGAGCTTATAAATCTTGCCAATGCGCCTGAACATCCAAACTTCAAATATCTTCCAGATGTTGGAGAGGATGAGTATCAGTCATTCTTAGGTGTGCCGGTAATTAATCAGGGTGAGCTTTTAGGTGTTCTGGTTATTCAGTGTAAGGAAAACCGAGTATTCGGTGAACAGGAAGAGACCTTACTGATTACTCTTTCAGCTCAGATTGCCTCGATTATTTCCATTACAAGAACTCTAAAGGAAAACGAGGATTTCAGAGTATCCCGCTACAAGGGCAAGACAGGTTCCGGTTCAATTGCCATTGCTCAGGCCGTGGTATGGAAACCGCCTGTAACCTTTGACACAATTCAGACCATGTATTCTGATGAAAAGGATATTCAGTCAGAGCTGTTCCATCAGACAATATTCCAGCTGCAGATGGAAATGGATAGAGCAAATCTCTATCTTCAGGAGAACTCTCTCTCAAAGGCATCTTCAGGCTATATGTCAGGTTACGGCAGTATGCTTGATGATCCTACATTTGAGGATGAGGTTGATTCAGAGATTTTTGAAAATGGTTACGTTGCAGCTACTGCAATCAAGGTTGTAACCATGAGACGAATCAAGGCTGCAGAAGACGATGGGCATAAGGAAAAGATTAGGGATATGCGGGATTTCGCCTCAATCCTGATCACAAGACTGGTACATCTGGCTCCAAAGGAGACAGAGCTGTCATCACCGGTAGTTCTGGTGGTACAAAGTATGCCTGCTGCGCTGGTTGCCGAGATGACCCGCGACAAGATTGCAGGCTTTATCTGTATTGACAGCGGAACCTCATCTCATACTGCTATTCTGGCAAGGGATTTAGGTATCCCTGCAGTTATTGGCGTGAATATCGATATCAACGATCTTGACGGCAGAACCATCATTGTTGACGGTCAGAATGCAGAGGTGCTGATTGACCCATCATCAAGTGTGATTGATGAGTATATGCAGCTTGTTGCCGCATCAAAGAAGCAGAATGATCTGTTCAATGCCGGCAAGTATGAAAAAGCAGTAACTCAGGACAGCAAGGAAATCTGTATTCAGCTTAATGCTGGTTTGAATCATGAGGATGACGACCTTCCTGCTCAGACTGACGGTATCGGTCTGTACAGAACAGAAATCTCCTATATGCTGTGTGAATCACTTCCTTCAGAGGAACAGCAGGTTGGCTGGTACAGAAATCTTCTGTCAAAGTTCAAAGGTCTGCCTGTATGTATGAGAACTCTGGATGTGGGTGGAGACAAGGCGCTATCCTATCTGCCAATCGAGGAGAACAATCCGGCCTTAGGATGGAGAGGTGTACGTGTCTGCATTGATCAGCCTAATATTCTGAAGACTCAGCTTCGCGCAATGCTTCTTGCCAACAAGGACTTTGGAAACCTGGAGATCATGATTCCAATGGTTTCAAGACTTGAGGAAGTTGTTATTGTAAAGAGAATTCTGAATGAGGCTTTCTATGAAATCGAGGAAGAAACAGGAACCAAGATCCCAAGACCTCGTTTTGGTGTGATGATTGAGGTTCCATGTGTGGCCTTTATGCTCGATGAGCTGGCTGCCGAGTGTGATTTCTTCTCAATCGGTTCAAACGATCTGATTTCATATCTGTTTGCTGCAGACAGAGCAAATCCAAAAGTATCAAAGCTTTTTGATGCATTTAATCCTGCTGCTGTTAGATACCTGAAGTATCTAATTGATAGAGCAAATTCTCTGCAGAGACCTATTTCGGTCTGCGGTGAAATTGCAGGATCCCCAATCGGCTGTATGCTGCTGATGTCATTGGGCTATACCAAGCTTTCAATGAATTATTCACAGATTTCTATGGTTAAGTATATCGTTAAGAATATCAACCTTCAGGATCTGCAGGCTGTTGGCAAACAGGCAATGGCTTTGAATTCAAGTGTCAAAATCAAGCAGCTGTATATTGAGTATGCAAAGTCAAAGGGACTGTACTCAATCATTGACACATTATCTTTAGGCAAGAATCGTTAATTTTTAGGAGCAACAGGTGCAGGTATATCTTGATTTATTAAAGAAAATCATGGAAGAAGGTACTGACCGTGAGGACAGAACCGGTACTGGTACAAGATCAATCTTTGGTACACAGATGCGTTTTGACCTTTCAAAGGGCTTCCCTCTGGTAACTACCAAGAAGTGTCACTTAAAATCAATTATTCACGAGCTGTTATGGTTCATCTCAGGTTCAACCAACATCAAGTATCTTCAGGAGAACGGTGTTCGCATCTGGAATGAGTGGGCTGACGAGAACGGTGATTTAGGTCCTGTTTACGGCAAGCAGTGGCGTGATTTTGAAACTCCAGACGGACGTCATATTGACCAGCTTTCAAATGCTATTGATATGATTAAGCACAATCCAGAGTCACGCAGAATTATTGTCTGCGCATGGAATCCTTCTGATGTTGACAGAATGGCTCTGCCTCCTTGCCACACTCTTTATCAGTTCTATGTAGCAAACGGAAAGCTGAGCTGTCAGCTATATCAGCGTTCTGCCGACATGTTCCTGGGGGTTCCATTCAACATTGCCAGCTACTCACTTCTAACCATGATGATCGCCAAGGAATGCAACCTTGAGTATGGTGATTTCGTATGGTCAGGCGGTGATACTCATATCTACAAGAATCACTTCGAGCAGGTACAGCTTCAGCTTACCCGTACTCCAAGAGCTCTTCCTCAGATGAACATTCTGCGTAAGGCTCCATCTATTTTTGATTACAAGTATGAAGATTTTGAGCTGGTAGGGTATGATCCACATCCTGCTATTAAAGGAGTTGTTTCTGTCTAATGATTGAGGTTTCAGGAAAAGTTAAGTGGCAGTCAAGACGCGGTATGCGCGAGCTTGATCTGATGCTGCTGCCATTTGTCGATCAGGACTTACAGAACTGTGATGAGAAGTTCCTTGCTGATTATGTTGATCTGCTTGAGGCCTCTGATCTTGAACTTGTAAGATGGTTCAACGGTACTGAAATGGCTGATACACAGTCACGCCGAGATGTGATTGATTATATTAAGAAATGCCATGCAACTCGCATGGGTAAAGAGGGCGTTTAATGCAATTTTCCGAATTAGGATTACCAGATTTTCTAGTTGAAAACATTGAGAAATTAGGTTGGGAAACACCAACCCCTGTCCAGACTCTGGTTCTTCCAAAGGCACTGGAAGGTTTTGATATTTTAGGCGGGGCACCTACTGGTACTGGTAAGTCTGCTGCTTTTTTACTGCCAATCATTGCCAGACTTTCTCTTGAAAAGAAGAGCGGAGTCAGAGCAATTATTCTGGAGCCTACTAGAGAACTTGCAATGCAGGTTGAAAGTGTCTGCTCAGAGCTTATCGGCGGCTTTAGTGATTTAAGCGCCGGTACCATTATCGGTGGCGGTTCAAGAGAAGTTCAAAGAGAGAACCCTAGCTCAATTATTGCTGCAACACCTGGTCGTCTCATTGAGTACATTGAAAAGGGCTGGATTGATACTTCAACCGTTGAGATGTATGTAATTGATGAAGCAGACAGAATGCTTGATATGGGCTTTAGAGATGATGTAGCAAAAATCACCCGCGAGCTCTACAACAGATACCAGACACTTCTGTTCTCTGCAACCTTGGAAGGTTCAGGTATTGATGAGTTTGCCTCATCAGTTCTGAATGATCCTATCGAGGTTAGACTTGGTGTCGGTGGTGAGGAAGATGAAGTTCTTCCTGAATTTTTGCAGTCCCGCGCATATTATGCAGCAGGAGATCCTCAAAAAATTAGAATTCTGCACCATCTGTTGACTACTATTAAAGGGAAGTCAATTGTTTTTGTTAAGACCAAGGAACGTCTGCAGAGACTTGATGCCAGCCTTCGCCGTCTAGGATTCAAGTGCGCATCCATTCAGGGTGACCTGTCCATGAATGAGAGAAAGGCTGCTATTAAGAATTTCGCTTCAGGTGATAAGGACATTCTGATTGCAACTGACGTTGCTGCAAGAGGTCTTGATTTACCAGATGTAACTCATGTCTATAACTTTGATATGCCGGCTAATGCGGCCATCTATGTTCACAGATCAGGCAGAACCGCAAGAGCAGGTGAAAAGGGTGTAGTTACCACTCTGGTTATGGCAAACGAAATTGCCTTCTTAGAGAAGCTTGAACGCTATACCGGTAAGGATATTGAGAAACGCGCCATTAAGAATATCTGCGCACAGTTCCCTACAAGTAAGAGCACAGGTCATCACCAGTCCGAGAAGAAACGCTCAAGAGCTTCAATCGGCGGCAATGGCGGCTTTGATAAGAAAAAGAAAGAAGAAGACAAGAAGACTCACAAGAAAGTTAGACTGCGTGACAAGAAGAACAAGGGTAAGCCTGACTTTGCTGCAAAGCGTGCAAAAAAGGCTGCCAGAACCCGCAGTGAATAATAAATAACCTTCATACAGATATAAGGACTAACTATGGCTGTTACCGTTTTAAGAAATGCTCAGCTGCATATAACCTCTGAAGAGTTTGTTGACGTAGATACCGTAGCGATTATGGATCATAGAATTGTTCCTATAAGTCCTGCTCTTCTTGAAGACGGTACAGCTGAAGAAATTGATGTTAAAGGCTGTCATGTCTGTCCTGGTTTTATTGACCTTCTGGTAAACGGATGTGCCGGTGTTTCTTTCTCACAGAATCCATCCATTGATACTCTTGAATCAATGAGAAGATGGCAGACTGCTCATGGTACGACAACCTTTGTTCCTACCATGATTTCAGGTCCTCGTGAGAACCTGTCAAAGGCTATTGCTGCAGTTGCCGAATTCAAGGAAAAACATCCTACAGTATGTCCTGGTCTGCACATGGAAGGTCCGTTCATTTCAAGTACTCATCCTGGATTCCAGCCATCAGGCTATATCAGACCATATACTCAGGCAGATTTTGATTTCTTCCTGGAAAACAGAGATACCCTGGCATATGTGACAATTGCGCCGGAGGTAGTAAGACCTAAGGGAATTGTTGAACTTCTATCCAACAAGATCAAGCTATCAATCGGTCACAGCTCTGCTACCTACTATGAGGCAATGCAGGCATTCAAGGCCGGTATTACCAACGTAACTCACCTGTATAACGGTATGAAGGCTCCTGTTGGTCGTGAGCCTGGTCTTGTAGGTGCAGCTCTGCAGAGTGAGAAGGTCTTTGCCTCTGTTATTGCAGATGGCAAGCATGTTCATCCTGCACTGGTAAACCTTGCTCATAAGATTTTAGGCGACAGATTCTATATTGTTTCAGACGCACAGTCAGTAGCCGGAATGTCTAAGGCTCCATCAAGCTTTGTTCTTGGCGGTACAGAAATCTTTGTTGATCATAAGCGTGGACTTATTGATGCTAAAGGTTCCTATGCCGGTACCACTATCTCAATGTTCGACGGTGTTAAATTCCTGGTTCAAAGCTGCGGCTTTTCTCTTGATGATGCTCTGCTTGCAGCAACCGCAGCACCTGCAAGAGCACTGGGTCTTAATGAATACGGTCGTATCGAAGGCGGCTTTATTGCTGATATGGTTGTATTTGATGATGAATTTAAGATTCAGTATGTTGTACAGAATGGCTATGTAAAGAACAGTTTAGAGTTGATTTAATAATATGGCTTCAAATATCCTAGACAGAATTGCAAACGAAACAGAACTGACAAAATCAGAACGTAAATTAGCCTCAATTATTCTGAAGAATCCTGCATCAGTTATTAACGAGAACATTGCTCAGCTGGCTAAAAGAGCCGGCGTTTCAGAGCCATCCGTGTTCAGATTCTGCAAGCGCTTCGGTGCTGAGGGATTTCCTGCATTCAAGCTGGTATTAAGTTCTCTGGTGTCCTCTCAGAACCTTAAAAAGATTGAGAGTGTAAAGCAGGGCGACACAGTAGGGGATATTGCTTCAAAGGTTATCGACGGAGCCAAGGTCAGTGTATCTGCAACCGAGAGAAATGTCGATGAAGCTATGCTTGCCCGTGTAATTGATGTGGTCAGTCAGTCTCATCGTATTGTGGTTTTATCTCAGGGCTTATCCTCATTCATTGCAGTTGATTTTGTATCAAGAATGCTGAATCTTGGTTTCGCCTGCGAATCCTATACCGACAGAAACTCAATGCTGCTGGCTTTATCTACTCTGCGTCTTGGCGATGTGGTTATTTCATTCTCTTCCACTGGATGCAATAAGGATATCCTTGATATGGTTGATATCATTAAGGCTAACAGCGCATGTCTGATTGGTGTATGTCCAGACGAGTCCAAACTCTCTGAAAAGGCTGATCTGATTCTAAAGTCATCTGAGAGTATTGATATAACCAATGACTCTGTATTCAGCAACCGTCTGTCTTTACTGCTTTTATCTCAGATGATTATCGGCGGAGTAATGCTGCGTCGTGGCATTGCAATCTCTGATCTGAAAGATAAGGTTGTGCATGCCAGAAAGAAGGCATACGCCTATGAGATTGCTCCAGAGGATGATGTTCTACCTGTACAGGAAGAGGAGGATGATGGTTCTATTAAACCAGGTGCTCCTATTACAACTCTGGATTGGAGATACTGATAAAAACTCTTTTCTAATGTGAATCTGATAAAAGCCCTGATTTGAATATAATCATCAGGGCTTTTTTATGGTGGGGAGATGCTGACGACATAATAAAACGTCAGTATCATTGGGAACCAAGATAACTAGACTTCGTTAAGATTCAGTTTTCTGGTGACAGCAAGTCCGCCATATGTCTGACAGACAGGCATAATCTCCATATCGTTGACATTCATATGGGCTGGAGTATTTAGAAGCCACAGTACTGTATTGGCAATATCATCAGGTCCTAT
>JAZRAY010000277.1:0-2643 GCA_045634805.1 Succinivibrio sp.
GTCTGCTCCAGTGTGGTAACGTAGAACCCCAAACAGGGCAGAGAATACTATGTTCTCTGTCCTGCCTATATTGTAGTATGCTCAGCTCAAAAATCTCAAGACAAATAATCTTAAATCGTTAAGCAAAATTTACAAAAAAAAACGGTACCTAAGTACCGCTTTGTAGAGTAATGATTAAGATATATCTTACAGTGTACCGAAGATACGATCGCCGGCATCACCTAAACCAGGAACGATATAACCCTTCTCATTTAACTGCTTATCCTTGATACCGATAAAGATTCTGATATCTGGATGATCGTGAGTCAGACGGTCAATACCTTCCTGAGTTGCAAGTACGCATAGGAAGCTGATGTGCTTACAGCCACGCTTCTTTAACATGGTAATTGCAGCAGAAGCAGAACCACCGGTTGCCAGCATTGGATCAACAACGAATACTTCTCTCTCCTCACAGTCCTGAGGCAGTTTGCAGAAATATTCAACAGGCTTTAAGGTTTCAGGATCACGGTATAAACCGATGTGACCTACCTTAGCTGCAGGCAGAAGATTTAAGATACCCTCAACCATGCCAAGACCTGCTCTTAGAATAGGTACAACGCATAATTTAGGACCAGCCAGTTCTTTTACAGTTGTCTTGCAGATTGGAGTTTCAATATCTACGTCTACCAGCTCAAGATGTCTTGAAGCCTCGTAGCAGATCAGCATAGCAATTTCGCTGATCATGTTGCGGAATTCCTTGGTGCCGGTATCTTTACGTCTGATAAAACCAATCTTATGCTGGATCAGAGGATGGTCCATAATAAATACATTTGATTCTGACATGAATATCTCTCTCTCTTTTTAGATACGATATTGATCGCTGGGAAATGACTTTCGTCACACGCATTGTATCAGCATATTCATCAAAAAACAGATCATTTGACAATATATGTAATACGCATACAAAAAAAATCCTGCTCTCAAAAAAAAGCAGGATCTTAAATAATTAACGCTCTGGTCTGAAAACCTTAACGTTGTGATAACCTTTTTCCTTGAGCTGTTTAGCCTGCATAGTGCTCATAACGCCCTGATCGCAGAATAAAGCATAGGTCTTTAACTGATCAAGATTATGGAAATCACTTGCTGTCTTGTAGAACGGCATGCAGATAACTTCGTTATCAAAGCCGCTCAGAGGAGCCTTCTCAACATCATCAGGAGCTCTTACATCCAAAATAACATCTGACTTTGAAAGCTCACTGACAACCTCAATCTCAGTCTTGAGTTTAGAGGTATCTGTTGGAATGTCGTTAATGTCCACAACCTTCATGGATTCAAAGGCTTTCTGAACCAGATCAGCATCCATCTTTGCCTCTTCCTCTTCAACGAAGGTGGCAGTAGGACATACGTTTGGATGATCTGAAATTACACCACAGTACTCTGGCATTGATTCAGCAAAACCGATTGTTCCGATTTCTCTTGATTTATCAATGATATCCTGCTTATCTGCTGTAACCAGTGGACGCAGCAGTAAAACATCACAGACATCATCAATATGATTCAGATTGCGTAGAGTCTGACTTGAAACCTGACCTAGTGACTCACCGGTAACCAGTGCTTCTGCATCAAACTTCTTGGCAACAAGAGAACCTACTCTCATCATCATGCGCTTAAGAATTACACCTCTTACACCATGATGAGTTCTCTCCAGGATCTGACCTACGATAGGCTCAAATGGAATAGTTACAAAACGAACTCTGTGAGATGATGCATAACGGTCCCAGATAAAATAGGCTTCCTGCTTAACACCGATTTCATGAGCTGTACCGCCCATGTTAAAGAACAGGTAATTAACTCTGCAGCCGCGGTGAAGTACATCATAGGTTGAAACACCACTGTCAAAGCCGCCTGAAATTAAAGAGAAAACATCACCCTGAGAGCCTACAGGATAACCGCCGATACCAAGATACTTCTCACCTGATAAGTAAGCGGTCTGATTCTCAATCTCAATGTGAATCATAACCTCTGGGTTATCAAGACATACGCCCTTGTTAGGGAAAGCAGCCTTGAACTTACCGCCGATTACACGTTCTGCCTGCTGAGAGTTGAACTCATGATTGCCCTTGCGCTTGATTCTTACTGCAAAGGTCTTATCACAGATAGATGGACCAACCTTGTCCTTAATGGTTTCAAAAAGATCATCAAGATTGGTGAATGGGTATTCGTTAACCTCCATGAAGGAGTGAATACCAGGAATTCTAGACAGCTCTGTAATTGCATGTTCCTTGGATACAGGATGTTCCTCATCATTGAAGACAACGATGACCTTATCCCACTGAGCAAGTGCATTAACCTTGATGTTATGATGCTTGCAGACATTTACGATGTTCTGCTTAACAAGCTTAATCAGTCTGGTACGAACCGGCTTGCTCTTGATTGAAATTTCAGGAAACAGTCTAACAATAAATTTCATAGAAAACTCAAGTAATTAAATACGCAAAAGGCTCCATGCAATGGAGCCAGAAAAAATCACAAAGCGTAATTATTCGTGATCGTGCTTGTGGCAGTGACACTCGTGCTCGCCATCTTCGTCATCGTGGTGGTGACCGTGGCAGCACTTATGCTCGCCATCTTCATCATCGTGGTGATGACCGTGACAGCACTCAT
>JAZRAY010000278.1:0-5792 GCA_045634805.1 Succinivibrio sp.
TAATTAATATAAAGTTATTATGATTATGGAACGTATTGTTTATTCACATAAAAATCAAAAAGAAAATTTGGAAAAAATGAATAATCCAGAAGAATTAATAAAAAGTCTTTCAAAACTTCATACAACGAAAATGGGAGAGGAAAGAATTAAGAGAAATCTTAATCTTTCAGAATGCGATGTTGTTGAGTACTGCAGACAGATAATAACTTCAAAAGAATGTAATATTACAAAACAGGGAAAGAACTGGTACTGTAGAAAGGATGGAATAGTAATTACAGTGAACTCATACAGTATTACCATTATTACAGCTCATATAGAAAAGAAGTAAATACACCTTAATTGGCCATAACCACAATTCAAATCAGCATATCTTATGTATGCTCCAGCATAATCAGACCTCTTCATATTGAGAAATATGAAGATTTCTAAATAAGACCATCATTATTTGCTAATTAATTCAATGAAGATTATTTAAAGGATTAATAGATAAAAGTGATGATTTATAAGAAGTTAACTATCTTTCTAATTAGTTGTAGCTGTCTCTTACATTATTAATGCAAAAAAAATATAGATGAAAATCTCATTTTTTATGACTAATTTTGTAAAATATCACCTGTTAAAAAATTGTGGAAAACTTTTTGAAAACTATTTGAAAATCTTTTGAAAAATAGGTTGATAAATCTGTATAATTTTTAGGCTGTTAATAACTACAGCTTTTTCCACAATAAACCAACTAAAAACCACAGCTTTTTAAACAAAGTTTTTTACAAATAATTATTTGATTTTTAAATAAAAATTTAACAACCCACAGATAATCAAAGCTAAATAATAAATAAAATAATATATATATATAAATAAATTAATAAGATCTTATTACTATTATCGGCGCTTGTTTTCTGTAGAAAAATAAATCAAAAAGATCTTAAAAATAAGATCGGATCCTATAGGTTTTGATGATGAATAGTTTTAGAAATTTTGATGTCATAGTAATTGGTGCAGGACATGCCGGTATTGAAGCTGCAGCAGCAAGTGCCAGAATGAACTGTAAAACATTACTTTTAACTCACAATCTGGAAACAGTTGGTGAAATGTCCTGTAATCCTGCTTTTGGTGGTATCGGTAAAGGTCATCTGATTAAAGAAATCGATGCTATGGGTGGTGTCTGCCCAACTGCTATTGATCAGGCAGGTATTCAGTTTAGAACTTTAAATTCATCTAAGGGACCTGCTGTTAGAGCAACCAGAGCTCAGACTGATCGTCACCTATATAAGGAAGTGATGAGAAAGACTTTATGGAATTATGATAACTTAACCATATTCCAGCAGCCTGCTACTGAAATTATCTATAAAGATCAGACTATTAGCGGTGTTAAAACTGCAGCAGGAATTGAATTCTACTGTAAAGCTGTAGTTATCTGTGCAGGAACCTTCCTAAACGGTTTAATTCATATTGGTTTAAATCATTACACCGGTGGTAGAGCTGGTGATCCTGCTTCAATCGGTCTTGCTGAAAATCTAAAGGATTTAGGTCTAAAGGTTGGAAGACTAAAAACCGGTACTCCTGCCCGTATTGTTGCAAGCTCAATTGATTACTCAAAGATGACAAAACAGGATCCTGAGTATCCTCAGCCTGCTTTCTCATTTATGAATGAGGAAAAACTTCATCCAACTCAGGTTCCTTGCTACATTACAAAGACCAATGAGCGTACTCATGAGATTATTAGAGGCGGACTAGACAGAAGTCCTCTTTATTCTGGTGTTATTCATTCAATTGGACCTCGTTACTGTCCTTCTATTGAAGATAAGATTGTTAGATATCCAGATAGAGATTCTCATCAGGTATTTATTGAGCCAGAAGGATTAACATCTCCTCTTGTATATCCAAATGGAATTTCAACATCACTTCCATTTGATGTTCAGGAGAATTTCATCAGATCTATTGAAGGTCTGGAGAATGCAATCATTGCTAGACCAGGTTATGCAATTGAATATGATTTCTATGATCCTAGAGAGTTATCTGTTTCAATGCAGTCTAAGAAAGTACCTGGTTTATTCCTGGCAGGTCAGGTAAATGGTACAACCGGTTATGAAGAAGCTGCAGCTCAGGGACTTCTTGCTGGTATCAATGCCGGACTTTATGTAAAGGGACAGCCTGCATGGTTCCCTCGTAGAAATGAGGCTTATGTTGGTGTTCTGATGGATGATCTATGTACTTTAGGTACTAAAGAGCCATACAGAATGTTTACATCTCGTGCCGAGTACAGACTGATTCTTCGTGAGGATAATGCTGATCTGAGATTGACTCCAAAGGCAAGAGAATTAGGTATTATCTCTGATGAGAGATGGAGAAGATTCGAAGAGAAACAGAACCAGATCGAAAAAGAGAAGGCAAGATTAAGAGAAATCTCTGTTAAACCTTCTTCTGAGATGGGACAGAATATTAACAAGATTCTTAATAATCCTATGTCTCAGGAACAGAGTCTTGAAGAAATCCTGAGAAGACCTGAGGTTAAGTTTGATGCTTTAATCAAGACAACCGGTCTTGAGCCTATTGCTACAACAGAGCAGTCTATAGAACAGGTTGAAATTCAAGTAAAATATCAGGGATATCTTCAGAGAGAACTTGACGATATCAAGAAGAAGAAAACAAATGAGCAGACTCTGCTACCATTGGATTTTGATTATAAGAATATTAAAGCATTATCTAATGAGGTTGCTCAGAAGCTTAATGAATACAAGCCAGAAACTATTGGTATGGCATCAAGAATTTCTGGTGTAACACCTGCAGCTATTTCAATCCTATTAGTTCATCTGAAGAAGATGGATTTATTAGGTAAAAATTAAAGGTTAATCTATGGGAAGAAAAGATAGTACTGTTAATCAGGCTGAAATCCTTGGACAGATCAGAAATTTAATGTCAAAAACTGATGTTGAATATACTGAAGAACAACTTGAAAAATTAGCAACATTAGTTGTTTTGCTGTGTAAATGGAATACAGCTCTGAATCTGACAGCTATTAGAGAGCCTGAAAAGATTGTTGTTCTCCATATTCTGGATAGTGCTGTTATTTCTCCTTTAATCAAGGAAAAAAATAATATTGCAGATGTGGGAACAGGTGCAGGGTTTCCTGGTTTAGTACTTGCTATACTAAACCCTGAAAAAAAATTTACACTGATTGACTCTATTGCAAAGAAGCTTTCTTTTGTTAGAACAGCAATGACAACACTAGGTCTTAAAAACGTAACAATAATAAATGACCGTTGTGAAAACATTGTTCCTGAAGATAAATTCGAATGTATTTTAAGTAGAGCTTTTGCGCCATTATGCAAAATTGTTGAATGGTGTGAGAACTTGATTGCAGAGTCTGGTGTTTTTATCTGTATGAAAGCAAATTTGGAAGATAATGAATTGAATGATCTTCCTAAAAATGCTCAAATAGAAAGTATAATTGATTTGAAAGTACCTTCATTGGATGCTAATAGAAAAGCTGTTATATTGAAGCTACATAAAGCATAAGGACTATAAATTGACTAAAGTTATTGCTATTGCTAATCAGAAAGGTGGTGTGGGCAAGACCACTACGTGCGTGAATTTAGCTGCATCTTTGGCAGCAATGCAAAAAAAAGTCCTGGTTATAGACTGTGATCCTCAGGGTAATGCCACTATGGCATCAGGTGTATCCAAGTTCGGATTAGAGAAATCTATAACAAACGTTCTAATTGATGGTTTGGATGTTAAAGAGGCGATAGTAAAGGAAACTGAAGGTGATTTTCATCTGATTCCAGCTAACGAAGATTTAACAGCCGCCGAAGTTAATCTTCTTGATAAATTCGGTAGAGAGAATTTCCTGAAAAAGGCTCTTGAGCCAATCAAATCATCATATGATTTAATTCTTATTGATTGTCCTCCTTCTTTAAATATTCTGACTGTTAATGCACTTTGTGCATCAGATTCTATTCTGGTTCCTCTTCAGTGTGAGTATTTCGCACTTGAAGGTCTGACCTTATTGATTGAAACAGTCGATCAGTTAGCCACTGCTGTAAATCCAAAGCTAAAGATCGAAGGAATTCTTCGTACCATGTTTGATAACCGAAACAGATTATCTACTGATGTATCTGATGAGTTAAAAAAGAATTTCGGTGATTTGGTGTACGAAACTATTATTCCAAGAAATGTAAGACTTGCTGAGGCTCCAAGTTATGGTAAGCCAGCAATGTACTATGATAAATCTTCAGTCGGCTCTAAGGCTTATTTAGCATTAGCTGCAGAAGTAATCGAAAAAACAAAATAAAAGGGGACTCATATGGCAGGCTTAGGACGTGGACTAGGTTCACTATTAGGTGAATCCCAAAAAATAAAAAAAGAAAGACAGAAGATTGAGGTTGCAGAGGAAAAAGCTCAGGAATCATCTCCTGCTGAATCTGCAGAGGCTGTTTCTAAAAATTCAGTTGTTAATATCTCAATTGATAAGTTAAAAGCGTCTATATATCAGCCAAGAAAAATTTTTGATGAGGAATCTTTAAAAGAGTTAGCTGACTCAATTAAAGAACATGGATTATTAGAACCTCTAATTGTTAAGAAATCTGAAGATATATACGAAATCATCTGTGGTGAAAGAAGATTCAGAGCTTGCCAATTAGCTTCACTGACAGAGATCCCTTGTCTAGTAAGAGATGATCTTGATTCAAACGGCTATGCTTTAGCACTTATCGAAAATATCCAGAGAGAAGACTTAAATCCTCTGGAAATGGCTGAAGCATTTAAGCAGATGCTTGAAGAGTGTCAGATCAGTCAGGAAGAATTAGCTAAAACTCTTGGAAAATCAAGAAGTACTGTTACTAATATAATCAGACTTAATAATCTTCAGGAAGATGTTAAGAAAATGGTTGTGGCCAATCAGATCGATCTTGGTCATGCAAAGGTTCTTTTATCAATTGAAGATTTAGATTTACAGTTAAAAGCTGCTCTTTACGTCATCAAAAAGTCTTTAAATGTAAGACAGACTGAAGAACTTGTTAAGAACATTAAAGTTAACGGCTTTGATGAAACAAAGAACAAGAAGGTTGTTTTCACCAGTGAGAAATTCGGCGAATGGGAAAAGATAATTCGTCAGAACTTATCTGGTATTAAGGCTAAATTCAAGGCAACCAGTGATTCTAAAGGAAAACTTACTCTTGCCTATTCATCTGTAGAACAGCTTGAATCTCTTTTAAACAAGCTATCAATTGATGCTGATGTTAAAGATCTGAACGTAACACCAACTCTTGAAGATAATGTCGAGGAAGATATTTCTGCTGAAGAATCTGCTGCAGAAGATATTTCTTCAAATGATATTCCATCAGAGGAGAATATTTCAGAAGAAATCGTTTCTGAAGAAGTACCTGCAGATGAAGCTTTATCTGAAGATGTAGCCGGTGACGAAACAGCTGTTGAAGAACCTGTATCCGAAGAAGTTGTTGCTGATGAAGCTGCACCTGAAGAAGCAGTTTCAGAAGATGTTGCTGCAGAAGATGTAGCAGCTGAGGAAGCTGTATCAGAGGATATTGCTGCAGAAGATGTAGCAGCTGAGGAAGCCGTACCAGAAGATGCTGCTGTAGAAGATGTAGCAGCTGAAGATGCTGTATCTGAAGAGATTGCTACAGATGAAGTAGCTCCTGAAGAAGCTGTATCTGAAGAAGTCGCAGCAGATGAGGTAGCTCCTGAAGAGGCAGTATCTGAAGAAGTCGCAGCAGACGAGGTAGCTCCTGAAGAGGCAGTATCTGAAGAAGTCGCAGCAGACGAGGTAGCTCCTG
>JAZRAY010000279.1:0-4034 GCA_045634805.1 Succinivibrio sp.
ATTCCGGCATTATTAACAAGAACATCCAGATGTCCATGGTCTTTCTTTATCTGTTTAATAGAATCCAGGACTGCCTTTGAATCTGTTACATCAAAATAAACCGGTTTTACTTCAGTATAATATTTTGATGTCCACTCTTTGCAAACTGAATCCAAACTACCTGCAGTTCTTGAATTTACGTAAACAACAGCCCCTTCTTCGGCAAATTTTCTGGCAGTTTCATAGCCAATGCCTCGACTAGCACCGGTAATTAGACAGATTTTATTTTCAAGTAAATTCATACAATACTCGACTGAAAAGGATTATGAAAGACTCGTTATAAATATAAAAAAAGTAACAGCCATATAGTGAAGTACCAAAGACTGCTACTTATATTTTCCTATAAAAATAAAAAATGTCACAATATTCATAAAGATAATTGTGACATTTAGTATTAAATAATAATCAAATTTTATATTAGCTTACTAGCCTACGAATACGCGAGCATTTCTGAATAATCTTACCCAAGGACTATCCTCGCCCCAGTTATCTGGATGGTAAGAATTTGAAACAGTGCGCATTACACGTTCTGGATGTGGCATCAGAATTGTAAAGCGACCGTCGGCATTAGTTACAGAAGTAATACCATTTGGAGATCCATTTGGATTTAGAGGGTATTCCTCAGTAACCTTGCCAGCATGGTCAATATAGCGTACTGCTACCTGACCAGCAGCTTCTAAAGCCTGAAGATGCTTTTCATCTCTGAACTCTGCTCTACCTTCACCGTGAGAAACAACGATAGGAAGACGAGAACCTTCCATGCCTGCAAATAGAACAGAATTTGTCTTCTGAATCTCAACTTCAACAAAACGAGCCTCAAATCTTTCTGACAGATTTGTAACGAAACGAGGCCAGTTCTCTGCACCAGGAATCAGTGATGATAAGGTTGACATCATCTGACAGCCGTTACATACGCCTAAAGCAAAAGTATCCTTTCTGTTGAAGAATCTTGAAAATTCGTCAGCAGCAACAGAGTTGAACAGAATTGATTTTGCCCAGCCCTCACCAGCACCTAATACGTCACCGTATGAGAAACCACCACAGGCAGCGAAGCCCTTGAAGTCATCAAGTTTAACCTTGCCGGTCAGAATATCTGACATATGGACATCAATACAGTTGAAGCCGGCACGATTGAATGCTGCAGCCATCTCTCCATGAGAATTTACGCCCTGCTCACGCAGAATTGCAATCTTTGGAGCAACTCCCTTAGAAATATAAGGAGCAGCAACATCTTCGTTAATATCAAAGGTTAATTCAGCAAACAGACCTCTGTCATTTGATTCATCCTTTGCTTCAAATTCCTGCTTAGCACATTCAGGATTATCACGAAGTGACTGCATGTGATAGGTTGTTTCAGCCCAGATCTTTCTGAAGTACTGACGAGGCTCATTGATTACATCATTACCGTCTCTGCTGAATACGATACGATCGTCATCTCTTAGAGAACCAATCTCGAAAATGCAGTTAGCAAGACCGTGACCTGAAAGAATATTCATAACAGTTTCAGCTTCTTCGGTCTTAACCTGAATAACAGCACCGATTTCCTCAGAGAACAGAACAGGTAAATCATCTTCACCTAAATGATCAATTCTTACAGATACACCAGTATGTCCTGCAAATGCCATCTCACATACAGTAGTGAATAGACCGCCATCAGAAATATCATGATAAGCTAAAAGCAGATTCTTTCTGTTCAGGAACTGAATTGCATCAAATAGTCCCTTCAGACGTACAGGATGATCAAGATCAGGACACTTATCACCAAGCTGACGGTAAACCTGAGCTAAAGCAGAACCACCTAGACGATTCTGTCTCTCACCTAAGGTTATGTAGATAAGAGTGGTTTCCCCCTTGTCAGTACGTAACTGTGGAGTTAAGGTCTTTCTGATATCCTCAACGCGGGCAAATGAGGAAATAATCAGAGACATAGGAGCTGTAACTGATTTAGATTTACCATCCTCTTCCCATGTTGTCTTCATTGACATGGAGTCCTTACCAACAGGAACAGTAATTCCCAGCTGAGGACAGATTTCCATACCAACAGCCTTAACAGCGCTAAACAGACCAGAATCCTCACCTGGGTGACCATTAGGAGCCATCCAGTTAGCTGAAAGCTTAACACGCTTTAAATCACCGATATCTGCAGCAGCAATATTTGTAATTGCCTCAGCAACAGCAAGACGTGCAGATGCAGCATGATCAAGCAGAGCTACAGGAGTTCTTTCACCAACAGCACCAGCTTCACCCTGATAAGAATCATATGAGGCTGCAGTTACAGCAACATCGGCAACAGGAACCTGCCATGGACCAACCATCTGATCTCTTGCAACTAAGCCGGTAACTGAACGGTCACCGATTGTAATCAGGAAGGTTTTCTCTGCAACTGTAGGTAAACGTAAAACTCTCTCAGCAGCATCCCTTGCAGTTACACCAGAAAGATTTAGCTCTGGAGAATTCTGTTTAAGAGTCTTAACATCCTTGTGCATACGAGGTGGTTTACCTAAAAGAATATCTAAAGGTAAATCAATTGGCTTATTACCAAAATATGGATCCTCAAGAACAACTCTTCTTTCCTCTGTAGCCTCACCGATCACAGCATACTGTGCTCTCTCTCGCTTACAGAAGGATTCAAATAAATCAAACTTTTCAGCAGCAACAGCTAGAACATATCTTTCCTGAGACTCGTTACACCAGATCTGCAGAGGAGACATGCCAGGCTCATCATTAGGAATCTTTCTTAAATCGAAGCGACCGCCAACACCACCATCGGCAACCAGCTCTGGCATTGCATTTGATAAGCCACCAGCACCAACGTCATGGATAAACATGATTGGGTTATCTTCACCCAGCTCCCAGCACGCATCGATTACTTCCTGGCAGCGACGCTGCATCTCAGGATTTCCACGCTGAACAGAGGCGAAATCAAGATCCTCTGATGATGCACCTGAATTCATTGAAGATGCTGCACCACCACCTAAACCGATGTTCATGGCAGGACCGCCTAAAACAATCAGTTTTGCACCTGGATCAATGTGATCCTTGATAATGTGTTCTCTGCGGATGTTACCCCAGCCACCAGCAAGCATAATTGGCTTGTGATAACCGCGAACTTCCTTACCGTTGAAGCTTGTAACTTCCTCTTCATAGGTTCTGAAATAACCGCATAGATTTGGGCGACCAAACTCGTTGTTGAAACTTGCTCCGCCTAAAGGACCATCAATCATGATCTGAAGAGCTGAAGCTAAACGGTCTGGTTTGCCAAAGTCGTGTTCCCATGGCTGAATAGCACCTGGGATTTTTAGATTTGAAACGCTGAAGCCACTGATACCGGCCTTTGGCTTTGAACCAACACCTGTTGCACCCTCATCACGAATCTCACCGCCTGAACCGGTAGCTGCACCAGGGAATGGAGAAATTGCAGTTGGGTGATTGTGAGTTTCAACCTTCATTAAAATAGGCATATCTTCCTGATGATATGCCCATTCGTGATTTGGATTTGGGAAGAATCTGCCAGCAGATGAACCTTCCATAACAGCAGCGTTATCTTTATATGCTGATAACACATAGTCAGGAGTAGACTCATAGGTATTTTTAATCATACCAAACAGTGATTTATCCTGTTTCTTGCCATCAATTTCCCATTCTGCACTGAATACTT
Organism: Succinivibrio sp.; assembly: GCA_045634805.1. GTDB lineage: Bacteria > Pseudomonadota > Gammaproteobacteria > Enterobacterales > Succinivibrionaceae > Succinivibrio. Next base: position 3,698 of record JAZRAY010000279.1, read on the forward strand.
TGTGACGGCAGTGTTCAGAGTTCATCTGAGCAAACATGTAAAGTTCAATATCGGTAGGATCTCTGCCGATGCCCTTGAAACTCTCTAACAGATACTCCATCTCAGGCTCAGATAAGGCCAGACCAAGCTCAACATTGGCAACTCTTAGAGCATTCATTCCCTGAGTTGTCAGAGCAACAGTCTTAAATGGTTTTGGAGTCTGTTTTTCAAATAGATTTGCAGCCTCTTCGAATGAAGGTAAAACATTTTCCATCATTCTGTCGTGAATCAGCGCACTGATAACCTTCTTTTCATTCTCATCAAATGAGCCCTGCTCTTTCTTAATGTAATAAGCAAT
>JAZRAY010000280.1:0-5730 GCA_045634805.1 Succinivibrio sp.
TAAGCTGCTTTGCTCTATCGTTCTGGCTCTTCATCTCAGAGATCTTCATCTCTGCTTCTTTCTTCTTGGTAGCACCTACTTCCAGCATAACCATTGCGGCCATCATCTGGATTGACATGCCCTCGAACTCGGTACCCTTGATTGCATTAACACCTGAAGTAGAAACTGCTGAAACTGACATAATCGTTACCTCACATTAGAAAATCTTTTCGGAAGCTGAGTTTTATAAAACACATATTCCTTTTCCCTTACCTTTGATTTAAGTATAATACAAAAAATATGAAATATTGTATCTACTTTTATAAATATAATGGTTTTATTGGAATTTGGAATTAATATCACAGATTCAAAGCATTTTGTAGCTACATTAATAATATTGTAGTGGCAAAAAAAAGCTGTTTAATAAGGAGTTTTGACAACAACTAGATTCTGAATATTAAATTCGGCTCCTAGTATCTGTATTCAAATTAGTGGATTAAGAAAACCTCGACTATGTTTGCAGTTATATCCTTTTTTATCCGCTGGATTATTTCTTATCTTTCTAATTTTTGTTGTGTACTGAACATAGGATTGATTAGTCCCAAAGCGGGGTAGTGTACTCATACAAAAATGCGACATAGTTCATATAATCTGCTAAAATAGGCCATCTTCAGTAATATAGAGAAATGTTATGCGTGTACTAGGAATAGAAAGCTCCTGTGATGAAACAGGTGTTGCTATATATGATGACGAAAAGGGACTGATCTCCCACGTACTGCATACTCAGATTGCCATGCATGCTGAATACGGCGGTGTGGTTCCAGAGCTTGCATCCAGAGACCATATTAAAAGAGTTGTTCCTCTTGTAAGAGCTGCTCTTGATAAGGTTAATCTTACCCTTAAGGATATCGATGCAATTGCCTATACAGCAGGTCCAGGCCTTATTGGTGCTCTTTTAGCAGGTGCCATGGAAGCTGGTGCTCTTGCCTATGGCCTAGGTATCCCTTGTGTTCCTGTACATCATATGGAAGGTCATCTTCTAGCTCCAATGCTTGAGGATGAGAAACCTCAGTACCCATTTGTTGCTCTTCTGATCTCTGGCGGTCATACTCTGCTTATAAAGGTTGAAAAGCCTGGCAAGTACGAGCTTATCGGTCAGTCTGTTGATGATGCTGCAGGCGAAGCTTTTGACAAGACCGCAAAGCTTCTGGGAATTCCTTATCCTGGTGGTCCTGGACTTGAGAAACTTGCTGAAAACGGAAAGAGCGGGGTATTCAATTTCCCAAGACCAATGATTAAGAATCCTAACTGTGATTTCAGTTTCGCCGGACTTAAAACCGCTGTTTTAAATGCTACATTAGAACACAAGGATGATCTTGAGTCTGTTAAGGCAGATATTGCAAAAGGCTTTACTGAAGCTATGGCTGAAACTCTTGAAATCAAGTGCAAACGCGCCTTAAAACAGTGCCACCTTAAGACTCTGGTTGTTGCCGGTGGCGTAAGTGCAAATAAAGATATCAGAAACAGACTTCAGCATCTTATGGATTCAATGCATGGCAAGGCATTCTTTGCCCGCAGAGAGTTCTGTACTGATAACGGAGCTATGATTGCTCAGGTTGGAATGCTAAGATTTAAGGCAGGACAGCTTGGTGATGGCAAGATTAAAGTTTATCCAAGATGGCCTCTATCTGTTCTTAAGGCACTTTAAACATGGACAAGATTTTTATTTCAGATCTTAAGGTTGAATGCATTATCGGCATTTTAGACTTTGAAAGAGTTACTCCTCAGCCCCTTTATGTTTCTATAGAAATTGAAAAAGATCTGAAAAGTGCGGGTCAAACAGGTGACTTAGCTAAAACTATTGACTACGCAGATTTGTCTCAGCGAGTAAAAAAATATATCATAAATCGAAAAGCCCAACTTCTAGAGGAGTTAGGAGTGGAGCTTTGTGACATAATATTAAAAGAATATGCTCCTTATAGTGTGACTGTAAGACTAAACAAGCCAAAGGCAGTCGCAGATGTAAGAGAGGTTGGCATACAGATAACAAAAACTTTGGAGTAAAGATGTCCACAAAGGTTTATTTAGGTGTTGGATCCAATCTAAACAGAGAACAATCACTAAGATTTGCATTCGCAAAAATTTCCCCATTATTAAAAAACTGCAAAAAATCATCTATCTGGATCAGTAAACCTGTAAGAAACGGTGAGCCTGACTACTTCAATATGGTAATCATGGGCGATACTGAGTCCAACCTTGAAGAGTTTCATGCCTGTCTTATGAAGATTGAAGAAATGGCAGGCAAGGAAGTAATGATTAACAACGGTACCAATTTTGGTATGAAGCGTCGTCTTGACATTGATATCCTTGCATTTGGTGAGCTAGAAACCACTACTCCATGCATTATTCCTCGTCATGATATTCAGGACTATCCTTTTGTAACCTGTCCTCTGAATGAACTTAATCCTGATTTTGTTCATCCAGTGCTTCATCAGAAGGTTAGTGAGCTGTGGGCTAAGCTTGAGCCAACACTATCTGAAGACAGGAAGGTTGTTAAGACTTCTATTGACTGGAATGTCGAGGCTCCATCCTGGAATAACGCTCCTAAGGATTAGAGATGACTTTTTTACATGTTCTGGTCCTTTCTATTGTTCAGGGATTAACTGAGTTTTTACCGGTATCATCCAGTGCTCATCTTATTTTTCCTGCAAAGCTTTTAGGCTGGCCTGATCAGGGACTGGCCTTTGATGTTGCAGTGCATCTTGGAACCCTGATGGCGGTAATTCTTTATTATCTTGCAGATCTGGTTAAGATTTCTTCATATACCATCGAAGCTTGCATCAAGATGAAGATTTCTCCTCTTGCAAGAATAGGTTTCTGTCTGATTATCGCGACACTGCCTGTCTGCATCGTAGGAACCCTTTTTGAGAATTACATTTCCTCACAGCTTCGCGACAATATTGATGTTATTGCTTACTGTACCATCGGCTTTGGTATCCTTTTAGGCCTTGCTTCCTATGTGAACAAGAAGATGGTGTGGCGCAATATTGATAATATTCAGGGAGCCCGTTCTGATTCTTTAAGAGGCATGAATTATACTCAGGCTCTTGTTATCGGTCTGTTCCAGGCTCTAGCTGTATTTCCTGGTGTTTCTCGTTCAGGTATTACACTTACAGCAGGTCTTTTTATGGGAATGAAGTCCGAAGCTGCCGCAAGATTCAGTTTCCTTCTGGCTATTCCTGTAATTATCGCCTCAGGAGCCTTTGAAATTTATAAAATCCATACCATGGGAACTCTAGAGCTGCAGTGGGTTAACCTGATTATTGGAGCAATCCTATCCTTTATCGTTGCAATTATTGTTATTCATCTGTTCTTAAAATACATTGCAAAATCAGGCATGGCTATATTCGTGATTTATAGAATCCTGCTTGGCGCTCTTCTGTTGTGGCTTTTCTAAGCTAATCTTTAATAAGATACACAAATACCAGCCTTTGAGCTGGTATTTTTGTCTTTGCTTAAGATTGTATTCTGCCGTTTTTATAGCAGTGATTTAATGCATTCTTCGACTTTCTTCATGTCTGCTGTTGGCTCAAAGCGAGCAACCACATCTCCCTTTCTATCTACTACAAATTTAGTAAAGTTCCATTTGATATCTGGTTTTGAACGCCAGTTCGGATCTGCTTTGGTCAGAATATCCTCTAAAATTGGAGTGAGCTTATGCTCATCAAATCCGGCAAAGCCCTTCTGGGATTTTAAGTAGGTGTATAAAGGCAGTTCATTTGCGCCGTTTACATCGGATTTTTTCATCAGAGGATAGGTGGTGTTGTAATGCAGAGTGCAGAATTCCTTAATCTCATCATCTGAACCTGGTGCCTGTGCGCCAAACTGATTGCATGGAATATCAATGATCTCAAGACCCTTGTCGTGGTAATCCTTATAAAGCTGCTCAATTGGAGCATACTGAGGAGTGAAGCCACAGCCGGTTGCAGTATTAACAATGAGCATAACCTTTCCCTTGAAATCAGCAAGAGAAACCTTCTCACCCTTACCGCTTGTAAGCTCATAATCGTAAATCATATAAAACTCCTATGTTTAAAGAATCTGGAGAACTCCAGACGGAAAGTCATTAAAGGAGCGAATAAACGCTCCTTTTGAAATCTGATAGTTGTAAATAATGAATTGTAATTAAAGCTTGTTTAGTCTTTCATTGCTTCTTTTGCAGCAATGGTTGCGTGAATAACTGTGGTATCGAATACAGGAAGTCTTACGTATTTCTGACTGATTAAAAGTCCAATCTCAGCACAGCCAAAGATAATTCCCTGAGCTCCACTCATATCAAGTCCATCTATAATGCGCTGATAGATTCCTCTTGATGCATCTTTGATTTTTCCAAGACACAGCTCTTTGTAAATGATGTTATTTACAAGTTCAATTTCCTCTTCTCGAGGGATCACTACTTCAATACCGGCATCAGTCAGTATGTTTTTGTAGAAATCCTGGGTGAGGGTGTATTTTGTTGCCATCAGACCAACCTTTTTGATGTCTTTTTCTTTGAGAGCCATCAGGGTTGCCTTTGCAATATGGAGAATTGGAAGCGAAATATGAGGCTGAATCATAGGCACAACCTTATGCATAGTATTGCTTGCAATAACTATGAAATCAGCTCCGGCCTTTTCTAAAGACACTGCTGCCTGTGTAAGAATATTTCCTGCTTTTTCCCAGTTTCCCTGAGACTGGCAGGCTTCAATTTCTGAAAAGTTTACACTGTTTAAAATAATCTTAGCTGAATTGTAACCGCCTAAATCTTTCTGAACTGTCTCGTTGATTATCTTGTAATATGTTACCGTGCTTTCCCAGCTCATACCGCCGATAAGACCAATGGTTTTCATTTTTATAATCTCCAAACGCTGCAGTCTCAATTATGAGGATATGTTATTTTTGTGATTGTGCAAGTTAGATACTAGCACAGAAACAACACCGCATACTTAGAGCTAATTATCAGATTTTTAAGAAGTTACTATGAAAAAGTAGGTCTTTGAGACAGATCAATCTAATTGCTAAGTGCTTGCAAAATCTTCTTATAAATAAAGAGAGTTGCTTTAACATCTGTAAGAGAATTGTGCATTGATTCATTTTTCTCGGGAACAAATCCTAAAAATGAAGAAACTGAACCCAGATCATGTTTTTCAACCTGAGGCATGATTTTTTCTGTCTCGTACTTTCTGTAGAGATTATGTACATCCTCTGATTTTAATTCTAACTCATTGAATTGCTGAATATTATTAGAAAGCATACGCAGGTCGAACTTGGTGTTGTAGCCTAGAACCAGCTCACATTCTCTGAAGAGAGTGATAATCTCCTCTGCATCCTGCGTAATATTAGGTTTGTCTGCCACAAATTCAGGTGAAATGTGATTAACCTTCTGTGCGTAATACCAGGAGGTATGATTAAGCGGGCGATAATATCTGTCCCAGAGTATGTTGCCAAGACCGTCAATTACGGATAGCTGCAGTATCTCGTCAGTGTTTCCTAAGCCTGTGGTTTCGGTATCGACAATTAAAATTTTGGATAGGTCTATATGAATCAAAATTCACCTCTAAATAATATAACAGAATAAATATTATATCTAAACTGAGTAATTATCTTTGCCGCCTGAATACCGCTTGTTTTAACAATGGGATGTAAGGCGGCTAAAAAGTATGCTATAATATATATATAGTTTAACAAAGTTTAAAAATAATAACTATATAT
>JAZRAY010000281.1:0-13287 GCA_045634805.1 Succinivibrio sp.
TATGTAGAATCACTAAGAGACAAGATTAAGGATGCAAAATCAGTTCTTGATTCCTTCACCAGACAGAGAACTGTTTTAAAGGATGATCCTATTATTGAGCTTATCAAACCAAGAATCCTGACACCTGGCGGTATTAACAGTTTCGATACTCCGCTGTTTGATTTCTGGGTTCAGCAGCCAACCGAAGAAAAGAAGGCCCGACTGGAAGGCTGGCTTCACGAGCTTGACTGCATTAAGATCCCTGTATTTACAATTCTCTATCTGTGGCGTCTGTGTGCAAATCCAACCGACAAGGTTGCCAAAAGCGGATTTATGCAGGAAACAGCTGATACATGTGATCTAATTAACATCCAGTATGATTCATCTGTACAGGCATACCCTGTTGTGAGTGGATTCCAGTCAAGAGTAAATATCAGATTCCTGCCATTTGAGAAGGGAGCTCCTGTTGGAGATATTCTATTCAAACTCGCTTACATCAAAGGCAATTTACAACAATAAGAAAAATGAGTTTAAGAGATTTATTACCAGAAGGTACATTTGAGGAGATTCTAGAGGAGGCTCATATAGCCCCTGAGGAACTGAACTCTGATGTACAGAACGATAATGAGCCTGTAAAGGTTAAATGTCCGACCTGCAATAAAGAGGTCATTTACGACAAGAGCAATCCTTTCAGACCATTCTGCTCACAAAGATGCAGAATGACCGAGCTGGGAGCATGGGTGTCAAACAAGAGATTCATCAAGGGCACCTCTCTTGATCAGGATGAAGATGGCGGCGACATCAACAATGTCGAATTCAGAAGCTGCCAGGATAGAGACTAACAATAACTAACAGGATTTTACCTTGAAAACAAGGAAAGATAAGATTGCACTTGCCACACTGTCCATTGCTGTAAGTATGGCACTGTGCTCACCAGCATATGCAGATACCCAGTCAACACAGAAGATTTCTCAGGAACAGGCTGGAAGTATTGTTAAAGGCGGTTACGTAGAAACAGCCAATTCATCAAAATATGACGTTCAGACCAAGCTGGTTGATCCAACTGACCTGCCAAGAATCGAGCAGACTACCAATTTTTCTACTAAGACCATGGAGGCTATGAGTACTCCTGCATCTGAAGAATACCTGCTCAACCGCAATTATGCTGACAGTTCAACCTTCCCTATGAGACTTATAAAAAAGCTGAGCCAGCCTTGGACTGCAGCTCCTAAGTCTCCTATCACCGGACTTGCCGCAACCTGCTTCTACGGAGTACCAGCCTATAAGGCTCCTCAGAAGTTCGATCCTCATACCACACCGATTACAGTAACATCAGATAAGGTATCAGGAGATATTGCCCAGAAAGATAAGCAGGTTCTTACCTATTCAGGAAAAGTTGAAATCGTTCAGGGTGACAGAAAGATTCAGTCTGAAAAAGCTACCTACAGTGGAGAGAAGAAAACTCTGACCACCGAAGGTAACACCACCATGAGTTCAGGTGAATATACAACCACCACCAAAGAGCCTGTCGAGCTTGATCTGGAAAAGAAAACAGTTAAGGGAACCAAGACAACCTATCAGTTAAACGGATCTGTTCTCAACGGTGATGCAGAAGAATACGTATTTGATAATGCAAAAGGAAAGAAGGTCCTAAAGAAGGCAACTCTTTCAGGATGCCCAGCTGACAAACGTTCATGGCACATGTATTCATCCTCAGTTGAAGTTGATGATGGAGACAGTTTCGGTTCAGCATGGAATGATGTGTTCTATCTGGGTAAGGTCCCTGTTTTCTACACACCTTATGCAAACTTCCCTGTAACCAACAAGAGAAAGACAGGTCTGCTTCCTGCAAGTGTTGAATACAAGACCGGCTATGGCTTTGGCTATGAGCTGCCTATATACCTGAATCTGGCACCTAACTATGATGCAACCATAACTCCAGGACGTGATCCTGAACATGGAGCAAAATATGACGGTGAAATCAGATACATGCCTTTTGAAAACTTCACTGGTAGTATCATCGGAACATATCTTCCAAATGATCCGAAGTTCTCAAGAGTAGTTACCACAACCAACGGTACCTCATACACCGAAAACAACGAGTCAACATCCTCAGACCGCAAGAGATGGTTCTTAAATCTTAAAGACAGAGTAACCTTCCTTCAAAGAGATCTGGTTTTCACTCTGGACTACTCAAAGGTTAGAGAAGGTGACTATACATATCTGAGCGACATCAGCCAGAAGGATGCTGCTGTTACCGACTCAAGTCTGGTTCAGTCTCTGCGCGGTGTTTACGATCAGGATAAATATGATGTGTCAGTGGAGCTCAGAAAGTACCAGAACATGTACTCAACCTCAAGCTTCAACACCTACAAGCCATTTGCAATGCTGCCTCAGATTAAAATCAGAGGCTATGATACCTACAACAGATTTACCTACAGGACTGAAGGTGAACTGACCAGATTCAGCGTTGATAAATACACTTCAGACAACAAGAGTCTTTACATGAACAGACTGCATCTGCAGCCATCTCTGAAGTACAATGCATTTGACTCCTACGGAACCACTGTTGATTTTGGAGCAACCGGCTTCCTGACTCACTACGATCAGTCAGATCTTAAATATTTCAGTACTGCATATCAGCAGCGTCTGGGCTATGCAAATGTACAGGATTCAATTACCAGAAGCACCTACCTTTTAGAGGCAAAGGCTAAGACCACTCTTGAAAGAAAGGTTCTGGACATGAATCATACTCAGACCTTAGAGCCTGAAGTAAAGTACATGTATATCCCATACAGAGACCAGAAGAATATTCCTCTGTACGACACAACCAGCCGTTACGATGAATACTACACCCTGTTCTCTCCAATGCGTTATGCCGGTATTGACCGAATTGCAAACCTCAATACCATTACAGCAGGTTTCACAACCAGACTTCTTGATTCACATGATCGTGAAAACATGAGATTCTCTCTGGCTCAGGGTTATAACATGGATAAACAGCGTGTACATCTGAATGAGTACTACGATAACTCCCTGTATGAGTCCAGACACAGAACTCCTATCGAAGCAAATTTCGATGCCGAGTACAGATCATTCAACTACCATGCTCAGGCACAGTATGATCCGGAAGAAAAAGAGTTCTATGCATATAACGCGGGAATTCACTACACCAACAAGATGACCGGATTCAAGACCGGTGTCTCATACAGATATCTGAAGAATGGTAACTATCTGGTTGAAGACGGCAGAACCATCAAGGACCTGTCTCAGTTAGGTATAACCGCATCTCTGCCACTTTCTCCATACTGGACTTTATTCGGAGCTTCATATCGAGATCTTGAGCAGAACTATAACATTGATACCAAGGTTGGAATCAGATACGATGAGTGCTGCTACTCAATTGCTCTGGTATACGAAGACTACCTCAAGTACAACTGGGCCAAGAACAAGCATGAAAATGACAGAGTTATCGGTCTGAATATTGAGTTTAAGGGCTTCTATACAGTTAACATCCGTAAGATTTCTGATGTAAGAGGAACCAATACCCATTACCTTCCAGACGTAATTCCTAACAACCTTAACAGATAAAGGAAGATTGACTGGAAATTATAGGAATTCTTAGGCAATATAGTTAATATTGTGGAGAATACTTAATTACAAAAAAAGGAGGCGAATTACTTTTCTCCTAACCGGGAATTTATATTCGCAAATATATTTATGAGAATAAAACAGACATTTACAAAGCTTTCATTAATTGCAATGTTCGGTGCATCCTTGGCAGTTGCACCTGCTCTTTCCTATGCAGAGGAAGAGATAGCACTGGATTCAACCGCCGCAGTTGTAAATGGAGGAATTATTCTTGAAAGTGACCTTGATCGTCACACCAGTGAACTGATTCAGAACTACAAGTCTCACGGAGCTCAGGTTGACGAGCTTACAGCACGCCGTCAGGCTCTGCAGTCACTGATTACCCGTTCTCTGATTCTTCAGCTGGCATCAAGCAACGGTGCAGACATTCCAGATATGCAGCTTGATTCAATTCTAAAGCAGACCGCTCTTAGAAATAACACCACTCCAGAGAAGATTCTGGCATCCTACGGAAACATTTCCGAGGCTCAGGCAAGACAGAAATTCAAGGAAGATTATCTTATCAATGAGGTAAGACGTTCATCAGTAAGACAGAGAATCAATATTTCAGATAATGAAATCAATACCTATGCCAAGGCATTAAAGGAAAGAGGAAGTGTTGAGCCAATGTACCACATCGGACAGGTAGTGGTTCCACTGTCATCAAATCCTAGTGAAAAGGAATACCGTCGTGCTCAGGCAAATGCACAGAAGGCTTTAAAGGATTTAAGAGCCGGTGCCAATGTTGAGGAAATTGCAGCTCAGTATGCAGTTGATTCTCAGAGTGCTGATCTGGGCTATCTTCCAGAGACCGCTATTCCCCTACCATTCCTGCCAGCTTTGGTTAAAGCCAAGCCTGGTGATATCGTAGGTCCATTCAGATCATCTGTAGGTATGCACATTCTAAAACTTTATGATGTTACCAAGAATGCAATTACCCCTGTTAAGACCTATCGTGCTTCACACATTCTGATTAAGACTTCAATCATCTTCTCAGATGAGGCTGCTATCGCCAAACTGAATTCAATCATGGATGATGTTAATGCAGGCAAGATGACCTTTGCTGAAGCAGCTAAGAAATTCTCAGAAGATCCAGGTTCAGCAGTTCAGGGCGGTGATTTAGGCTATCAGTCATTAGATGCCTTTGACCCAGGCTTTGCAGCCGGAATTGCAGCACTAAGTGTTGGTCAGTACAGTGAGCCTGTAAAATCAAGCTACGGCTGGCACATCATTCATCTTGATGATGTAAAGATTGATAAGGATTCTCTGAATGCATACAAGGATAAGGCAGCATCAATCATCTTTGAGAGAGAATTCGCAGAAGCTGTTGCCTACTGGGAGAGAGGACTGCGTGAGAGTGCCTATATCCATGTAATCGATCCTGAGCTTGTAAGAGCAGGTGCAGGAATTGAAATGGATAACACCACAACATCAGAGCCTCAGCAGAACAAAGATGGCAAGATTTCTCAGGGGTCTGTTTACATGAATTAAGTAAATTCACGATAAACAGCCCAAACTAGGTTATAATTCACTCAGCGTTGGTGTATCATCAGCGCTGATTTTGTTTTTTATACAGGTAAATATATGGCACTACCACCAGTACACATGAAAGCGAGAAAACGCTTTGGTCAAAACTTTTTAGTAAATGATCATATCATCGGTCAGATTGTAGACGCTATCAATCCAAAAGAAGGTGAGAAGTTAGTTGAAATCGGCCCTGGTCATGCAGCTTTAACAAGACCGGTTTTAGAGAGAGCAAAAAGCCTAACCGCAATTGAGCTTGATAGAGACCTGGTTGAAATTCTAAAGCATGATCCTTTCCTAAAAGGTCTTACCATCATCGAAGGCGATGCCCTGAAGGTAGACTTTGAAAAAATTGAAGGCGCAGGTAATTTAAGAGTATTCGGTAATCTTCCATACAACATTACCTCTCCAATCATTTTCCATCTGCTGTCACAAAGAGGCATTATTGATATGCACTTCATGCTGCAGAAGGAAGTTGTTGAGCGTCTTGCCGCTGCACCTAACAGCAAGGATTACGGCCGTCTGACTGTTATGACACAGTTCCATGCCAACGTTATTCCTATGCTGATTGTGCCACCTTCAGCATTCAGACCAGCTCCTAAGGTTACATCTGCAGTTGTAAGATTAAAGCCAAAGGATCTAACCGATGAGGAAAGATCACTTGTACCTTATCTGAACAACGTAACTACCACAGCATTCTCTGCAAGACGCAAGACCATCAGAAATGCCCTGTCAAAATTCTTCACTGAAAACGAGATTATTGATATGGGACTTGATCCTATTATCCGTGCAGAGAACATTCCTGTTGAAAAGTATGTTGAACTTGCAAAAGCTATAAAGTACAGAGATAAAGTCTAATGGCAAACTCACCGGTATTCGAACTTCTACAAAGAAACAAGGACATCTTTGAAAACAGAAACCTGATTATTGCAGGCGATGTTTTTGATCCTATGATTCTGTCCTTGGTTAAGGACAGTACTCATGCAACTGTAATCTGTGATAACTATGTAGCCTGCAAAGCTATGGCTGCTATGATCGGACAGAGCATGGGTTCAGATTTTCCACAGGTGATCTCCTACAAGCACGTTGAGCTTATCTTCTCAGATATTGAATCAGCTCTGCCAAAGATTCCACAGGCAGATACTCTGGTGTTACTGCTTTCAAAGGCTAAACAGCAGACCGTTAAGCTTTTAAATCTGCTTGAAGGAAAACTTGATAAGGGCGGCTATATCTATACTGCCGGATCTAATGATGGCGGTGCCAAGAGTGCAGATTCACTTCTAAAGCCAATGGGAGCTACCATCAAGGTTGATCTTGCAAGAAAGTGCACCCTGTTTAAGGCTATCTATGAGAATCCTGTAAACACCTATTCTCAGCCAAAGGATATTGATGTTGCTATCGGCGATATTTCCATGAAGCTTCATCAGGACACAGCAGTATTCTCTCAGGGTAAGCTTGATAAGGGTACTGAGCTGCTTTTAAACAGCATCAAAAAGATTGTACCTCAGGGTAAGGCTCTTGATCTTGGCTGCGGCTGCGGTGTTGTTGGAATCTTTTTATCAAAGCTTGGCTTTAAGGATGTTACAAGCTCAGATGTGTCAGCATCAGCTCTGCATCTGACACAGGAAAACACAAAGCTTAACAGCATTACTGATGTAAAGATTGTTGCTGCGGATATGCTGAGCGGACTTGATAAGTATGATGTTATTGCAGTAAATCCTCCATTCCATGTTGGTATTTCTACCACTACTGCGCCAACCATCAACATGATTATCAATGCCTCAGAGCATCTGAATAAAGGCGGTGTTCTGTACCTGGTTGCAAACTCACATCTAGGCTATGGAGAAATCCTAAAGCAGAATTTCCCTAGTGTTGAAATCATAAGCTCAAGCAATACCTTCACTGTCTATAAGGCAGTAAACGCGTAAAAAAATTCCGGAGTCTCATATGGCTCCGGAACATTCCTATTTCTATTCTTTGAAATTACAGGCTTACTTAGCCTTAACCTCGTTAACCAGTTCCTGACCGTCAAAGTAGGCTTTAGCATTTGACAGCGTGGTATCCACAATATTGTGCATTGCCTCTTTGGTGAAGAATGCCTGATGAGAAGTCAGAAGAACATTGTTGAAGCTTAGAAGACGGCCTAGCTTGTCATCAGCAATGATGTTGTCTGACTTATCCTGGAAGAAGTACTGGCTCTCCTCCTCATAAACATCAAGACCTGCTGAACCAATCTTACCGCTCTTAAGACCTTCAACCAGAGCCTCGGTATTGATAAGAGGACCACGACCGGTGTTAATCAGCATTACACCGTCCTTCATCTTGGCAATAGAATCCTTGTTGATTAGATATTTGTTCTCAGGAGTTAATGGGCAGTTTAAAGAAATAATATCTGATTTTGCATACAGCTCATCCAGAGTTACATACCTGATGCCTGCTGCCTTTTCATATTCCTTGTCCTCAAAGATATCGTAGGCAAGAACATTAAGACCGAAGCCCTTTAGAATTCCGATAAGAACACGTGCAATCTTACCGGTACCGATAACACCTGCAGTCTTGCCGTATAAATCAAAGCCCATTAAACCGTGAAGAGCGAAGTTACCGTCACGGGTTCTGGTATATGCACGGTGAGTCTTTCTGTTAAGAGTTAGAATCAGAGCAACAACATGCTCAGCAATTGCATGTGGAGAATAAGCTGGAACACGAACTACGCGGATACCAAGATCCTTTGCAGCCTGAAGATCAACATTGTTAAAGCCTGCACAGCGTAAAGCAACAAGCTCAACTCCGTTTTCCTTTAACTTGGTCAGAACAGTTCTGTCTGCACGATCATTTACGAAAATACATACAGCTTTAGCACCGTGGATTTCATCAGCATTCTTTTCATTCAAGAATGAACGGTGGTAAATAAGCTCAAAATCATAACCTTTGCTTTCGTTCAGATCTGAAAAGGCGTGTCTATCGTAGCTGTGGGTACCGAAAAATACAATCTTATTCTTGTCCATTGTTTGCCTCGAACCATAAAACATATATTTGTCTAGGATACCTTAATCTTCGCAGAAAAATTGATCCAGATCAAAGATTTTTTGAATTGCTCCAAAACAACGATCAGCCGTTTAGAACATTCTCATATGCATTATAGGTTCGATTATCAAAAAGACACCATTCGATAAGATCAAAAGATGAGGACATACTGCTAAGCACTTCCTTAACAGTTTTTATCGCAACTTCTGCTGCTTTATCAACAGGATAACCGTAGACTCCAGTTGAAATTGAAGGAAAAGCCACACGTCTTGCGCCGCATTTGTGAGCCTCGAGAAGAGAATTCCGATAGCAGTCTGCAAGAAGTTTAGCTTCATTTGAAGAGCCTCCATGCCAGATAGGACCCACGGTATGGATCACATATTTGCATGGAAGATTATAGGCTTTAGTAGTTTTAGCTGCTCCAGTTGCACATCCGTTTAGAGTTCTGCATTCATCTAAAAGCTCTGGACCTGCTGCCCGATGGATTGCTCCATCGACACCACCTCCGCCTAAAAGAGAGTTGTTGGCAGCATTTACAATTGCATCAACATCAGTAAGTCTGGTGATGTCACCTAAAACAAGTTTTATTTCCAAAACTAATACCCCAAATTCTGTCTGACTACGAAATGAGGTTTCTGTATCATCTGTCCGTGATAGTTAACCTGCATTTTTATCATAGCACTTATAACAGATTTGCCCTGCTCTAATGAATCATCATGTATGAAATCTGCGTCACAAGGCATATTTGGATGATAATCCTGACCAATGTAGCCTACAAACTCATAACCACTGTCCCCTGCAGTCTTTTTAAGAGATTCAAGTGATTCCTTAAGCTGTCTGTATCCATCCTGTCCCTCTGATAAGGCACTTAGGTTGGTCTCCATAATGGCAACATCAGATGAGAGTTTGAGGATAAAACTGTGATCAGGTCCTGATGCAGGATTATCCTTGAATGCAGACATAGGAATTGAAACCTTCTGATGTGAGAATGTAAGGTTCTCCTCAAGTCTTCTGCATTTATCCTGCAGAGAAACAAGTTTCTTGAGCAGAACTGCACAGCAGACAATTGCACCGACAACACCTGCAATACAGAGCACAATTAGAATCACAGCAAAGGTTCCATAACCATAAACCCTGGTTTCAAATGCTGATGAATCATCAAGACGTTTCTGAACCTTGCCATCCAGCTGCTCGGTTAACATGTTGAATTCACTGCGGTTGTTATCAATCTTGCTTAAAAGATCCGATGAGGTCTGAGAGATATTCTTCTGACTGTCCTCAATGCTTACACCCATTTTCAGAAGTTCTTTCTTGATACCCTTTATATAGAAATAATTGGTATCAATATTCTTCTTGAATTCTGCCAAGATATTGACGCATTTCTGCAGATCTTCACGCTGTTTTTTCACATTTGCATTAAGATCATTTGATGTGGATTCAAGCTCCTTTTTCAGCTTTGCAACCTGTGCCGAAAGACTGTTGAGGCTCCTAACATTCTTCTCAAGTTCCCTGTTCATTGCAGAGCTGACATAGTTGTTCACATATCCTTCAAATGCGGCGGAAGGAGAAAACATTGCCTCCTGCTCATCGGTAGGTCCGGATATGGATGTTCCTGCAGACATATCATTCACATATGGCTCTTCAGCCATAGCTGCAGTACAGAAAATCACTAATGGAATTAATAGAATATTTCTCAAATTCATATAAATCCCCCTCTCCAAATTTCGCTGTAGTTTTCACAAAACATATACGAAAAATACCTATGCAAAAAAAATACCATTTAAAGAAGCATATCGTTATTTGTAACATATTCATTGAATGAAAACTTTTGTTTGAACAAAATTAACATTTTGCCAATTAACCAAGATTTAATGCGGATTGAGAGGATTTTTCTAGAATTTACAAAGAGATTTTTCTTAATAAGAAATATTACTGTTAGAAAAAAATTTCAACATTTTTCTAAAAATTTCGCCAAGATCATAATTTTTTCATCAAATTGAAAATTATTTACAAATTAGATTTAACCTCCAAAAAATTACAAAAAATTATGCTTCACAGCGCAAATTTTGATTTCAAATAAAATATACAAAATCACTGAAAGTCCCTTTGTAAATCACAAGTTTGAAGCACTTAAAAAAATCGATTTCAAATTTAATCTATACTACCCCTAGTGAAACTATCATTTTAATTTAAGAACAAATTTATTTACGGGGGAATTCCTATGTCAGGAGTATTAGCTATGATTCTGGCAGGCGGTGAGGGTACTCGCTTAATGCCATTGACCGAAAGCAGATCAAAACCAGCAGTGCCATTTGGCGGAAGCTATCGTCTGATCGACTTCGTTCTAAACAATTTCGTTAACTCAGGTATTCTTAAGATCTTTGTTATCACTCAGTACAAATCTCAGTCTTTAATGATGCATCTTAAGAATGGCTGGCAGGTAAGTGGTATCCCAGGAGCATTCATTGATTCACTTCCAGCACAGATGCGTGTGTCAAAGGAATGGTACCAGGGTACAGCTGATGCTATCTATCAGAACCTGACATTCATTCGTGACCAGTTCCCAGATCATGTTTGCGTATTCGGCTCAGATAACATCTACAAGATGGATGTTCGTCAGATGCTTCATTACCACAACAGCAAGGAAGCAGAGCTTACCGTTGCAGCTATCAAGATGAAGTCTGAAGATGTTGCCGGCAAGTTCGGTGTTATCGAGGTTGATAACAACGGCTGCATGATCGGTTTTGAGGAGAAGCCAGCTCATCCTAAGGAGATCCCTTCAGAGCCTGGTTATTCTCTAGTATCTATGGGTAACTATATCTTCAAGGCTGACGTTCTAATCAACGAGCTTGTTGAAGATCAGCAGGACAGCAAGTCAAGCCACGACTTCGGTAAGGACATTATTCCTAAGCTGTTCCCACGCGGAAAGGTATTCGTATACGACTTCAGCTCAGCTAAGATCGCTGGCGAAGCAGATTCAGCCTACTGGAGAGACGTAGGAAGCGTTGACAGTTTCTGGGAAGCTCATATGGATCTTCTTGGCAACTACGCTAAGTTCAATCTTCACAACCCTAAGTGGGCATTACACACCTACTACCCACCTCTACCACCAGCAAACTTCGTTGATACCGATGACAACGAGTCACACGTTTCAATGTCTCTGATTTCAGCTGGTTGCGAGATTAACGGTGCAACAATCAACAAGTCAGTATTAGGCTTCAGATGTACTGCAAACGACGGTGCAAACGTTGAAGGCTGCGTAATGATTGGTGATAACACCATCGGTAAGGGCGCAAAGGTAAGAAACGTTATTCTGGACAGATATGTCGAAATTGCTCCAGGCTTCACCCTAGGCTACGACCTTGAAGAAGATAAAAAACTTGCAGCACACTACAAAAAAGGCAAGATAAATATCTCAGATAATGGCATAATAGTCGTAGGTAAAGGTTTAAGACTGGGATATTAGTGATCCTGATCAACAAAAATAGACATATAGGGGATATCTGTGAAAGTATTATTATTATCATCTGAAGTTGCAGATATTGTTAAATCCGGTGGCCTGGCTGATGTGGCTAAGGCCCTTCCTTTGGAATTACAGGCAAGAGGACATGATGTTAAAGTTGTGCTTCCTTGCTACTCAATCATCAAGGGCTGGCAGGATTTACCAATCATTGCTGAAGGTGTACTTAACCAGTCTCAATCAGACGTTAAGTTACATATTCCCTACAAAGTCAGAAAAGCCATTCTCAACTCAAAAGTTGAGGTATTGCTGATCGACTGTCCACAGTATTTCGACAGAACCTCAATGTATGGCGACAACAATGAGGCTTATACCGATAACGGTTATCGCTATGCATTCTTCTCTGCAGCAGCAATTGAAACTGCAAGAATTATTGGATTCCAGTTCGATATTCTTCACTGTAACGACTGGCATACCGGTCTTGCTCCAATGCTGTTACGCATCAAATATGCACATGATCCATTCTTTGAGAAATCACGTTCAGTGATTACCATTCACAATGGAGCATTCCAGGGCATGTTTGACAGATCCCAGATTTCCTATCTCCCAGAAATCAGTGGTATCTATAATGACAAGGTTTCACAGGGTTCATTCATTAACTTCTTAAAGTGTGGTGTATTCTACGCTGATAAGATCAATACCGTTTCTCCTGGTTATGCAAAGGAATTAACCTCATACATCGGCGGTCACGGTATGACCCAGAACTTTATTGACAGACAGATGGATCTGTCAGGTATCATCAACGGTTGTGACTACTCTGACTGGGATCCTGCAACTGACCAGCTGCTGAGAATTCGTTATGACGTAAACAGCCTTGATCAGAAGATCTTAGGTAAATACCTGTTACAGCGTAAGCTTGGCTTTGAAATGGGTGATACCCCAATGTATGGTATGGTTGCCCGTCTGACTGACCAGAAAGGTATCGGTCTGCTTATTCCTATTCTTGACAGATTCCTGCAGCATAAAGTTCAGGTTGTCATTGAAGGTACTGGTGATCCTGCTCTGCAGAAGCAGATGGAGGAAATTGCCGACAGACATCCAGGTAAGATGGTCTTCAAGTCTGTTTATGACAATATGCTTGCTCACCAGATTGAGGCTGCGGCAGATTTCTTCCTGATGCCATCAATCTTCGAGCCATGCGGTCTGAACCAGATTTACTCACTGGCTTACGGTACACTTCCTATCGTGCGTGCGGTAGGAGGTCTACAGGATACTGTTGTGGACTATGATACTGATCGTGAGAACGGCACTGGCTTTATCTTCAAGGATCCAAATTCTGAAGAGCTACTGTCATGCTTAAGAAGAACTCTGATTCTGTATCTTGAGAACAATGCTGAGATGAAACGAATCAAGCAGAACGCAATGAAGGTTCGCTTCAACTGGTCTGACAGCTGTGTTCAGTACGAAGCTCTGTACAAGAGTGCACTGCAGAAACCAAAGTGGTAATTTAGAATTTCAGATATTAGAAAAAGCAGCTTACGCTGCTTTTTTTATTTTTGACTTCAATAAAAGAGAAGATTAAAGGATTTTTAGTATCTCCAGTCCAGAGTTGTAATAGGAGCACCAGGTTTTATAGAACCATCATCCTCCTCTTCCTGTACAGGTAGAAC
>JAZRAY010000282.1:0-6785 GCA_045634805.1 Succinivibrio sp.
TCTTGAAGAACTGAGGTAAAAGAGTATCTAAAGAAACCTTGTCTGTGTCGTATACAACCTCAACAGTCTCAGCAGCACCGGTGTTTCCGGTCTTTACTTCCTTATAGCTTGGATTTTCAACATTTGAATTTGCGTAGCCGCGCTTTGAGGAGGTAACTCCGTCAATTCTTGAATAGTATTCTGAAACACCCCAGAAACATCCGCCTGCCAGATAAATTGTCTTTGTACTCATTTTTTTCTTACCTTTTATTTAATTATATTATGGACAGAGGTTAGCCTCTGTCCTTTGGAGTTATTTAGAATGCAGGAACAACTGCACCGTCATACTGTTTTTCAATGAACTTCTTTACATCTGCAGAAGTTAACTCATTGAGAACTTTCTTTAAATCCTCGCTCTGTGCTGATTCTTTGTTAGCAATCACAAGATTTACGTATGGGGAATCCTTCTTCTCGATAACCAGAGCGTCTCTTGATGGATTCAGATTTGCACCAAGTGCATAGTTGGTGTTGATAATTGCTGCATCAACATCCTCCAGAGCGCGTGGCAGCTGAGGAGACTCAATTTCCTTAAACTGGAGGTTCTTAGGATTCTTCACGATAGAGAAGGTTGTGGCATCAATTGCGTGAGGATCTTCAAGAGTAATCAGACCTGCACTCTGTAGAAGAAGCAGAGCTCTGCCGGTATTGGTTGGCTCGTTAGGAATTGCAATAACAGAGCCGTCCTTAAGCTCGTTCAGTGACTTGAACTTAGATGAATAAAGACCTAGAGGCTCAATATGAATACCTGCTACTTCAACCTGATTTTTCAGGTTATGGTCTTTTGAGAACTGCTCATAATAAGGACGGGAAGCGAAATAGTTTGCATCAAGCTGACCGTCTTCGGTGGTTAAGAATGGCTGGATATAATCGTTGAAGACTACAACTTCCAGATCAACGCCCTGTTCTTTCAGCTTAGGCTTGATGTACTCTAAAACTTCAGCGTGTGGAATTGGAGAAGCACCGACCTTAATGGTCTTTGCATCAGCTGAAAGTGATAAGAATGAGGTTGCAGCGAATACCAGTGAAGCTGCTAATACATTAATTTTGCGCATAAAAATCTTCCTATGATAAAAAAATCTTAGTTAATAAACATGTTGGTTAAATTTTTTTTAGTTTGAAAAAGGTGACTAGATACTCTTAAGAGAGCTACACATGTGACAGGAACAACACATAGATAAGGCAGAGAATTGATTAGCAGAATATTCAGATTTAGTGTTTTCTGAAATTAAAACTGAATAGTCAGTTTTGTAATGCCGTGTAATGTTTTTCATAACAATCTCCTGTCATTTATTGTTTATGAGGAAATATTATCATTAAGTATTTTTCCTTGCTAATTCTATTTTATTATATGCAAATATAGGTAAAAACTATAACTAAGAGGGTAGAAATCAGGATTGTAAAATAAAAATGGCGATCATTTCGATCGCCATAATATTCTTGTAATATATTCTTTATTTGATGATGGTAAGAGCTTTGTCTTCAAAATACATGGCATTTGCCTTTCTGAAGTACTCTGCAGCTTCATCGACCTTCTTGAGGTTGGTCAGAATGGTTCCGATTCTGATATAGATATCAGGACTTGGTTCAATAGCAAGAGCCTTCTTGTAATCATCAAGAGCATCAGGATCAAAACCTGATCTGAACTCAAGATTACCCATTGCCTTTAATAAAGGCAGATCCACCTGAGAGGTAAGTACATTCTTGGAGGCGTATTTCTTTAAAAGAATCAGAACCTCAGGTACAGCCACATCCCAGTTGGAGATGGAATCGATAAATACAGGATCCTTTTCTTCCTTTAGAAGATCCAGTGACAGATTCTGAACCTTCTGCATGTTACCGAACTTCAGGAACTTATAGATAATAGCTCCCATAATCTTGGAGTTTCTCTTATCTTCACGGCTAAGCTCGCTGTAGATCTGTTCAACTGCACCTTCAGAATCAGCCTCTTTTACTTCCTTTTCAACCTTGGCGATGTAATATCCTCGAGCCTGTTCCTTGGTTAAGGCTCCGTACTTTAACATCTCCTTGGTATTCTCGCAGATCTTCTTGTAGTCCTTGTTTGCAAGATAGCAGTCTAAGAACAGCTTATAAACGTACTTGTTCTTAACTGCACCGTTGAGTCCTTCAAGATATTCTAAGGCAACCTTGGCATTACCGATATCAAGGTTCAGTTTTGCTCTTAGAATATCAGCTGCAAGCTTTGCCTGTCTGCCGCGGCTCTGAGCTTCATCCAGTGCCTTGCGGGTGAAATCGTAAAGCTCTAGTGAGAATGCTGACTGAGCTGCAACCAGCAGTGATTTTTCGCTCATCTTCTTAAGTGAGCTTGCATGCTTTAAAAGACCAAGACTCTGCTCAAACTGGCCCTGAGAGAAATCAATAAAGGCCTCATCCTGAACTGAGAGCTTCTTGTTGAAGGCTCTGGTCTTAAAGCTCTGTCTGATTCGTGATGGAATGTTAGTAATCTTTTTGAGTAAAAGATAGAGCACGAACAGCACTAAAAGAGAAAGGAAGTAAAGAACAATGGCTGTATTTACAGATGTCTCAATAATCCTTTCGCCAAAGACAATATGTACAAAGCCCTGTGTGTCAGCAAGCATTGGTCCGACAAAGACTGCAACACATGTAAACAGGAGTAAGATCAGAAGTTTAATCATCAGACGCCTTCCTTCTTTTCTGTGCTATTTGAGTCTTTAGCATTCTTTTCTGAAGCCTTTTTACTGCCGTTTCCCTTGGTTTCTGAAGCATCCTTCTTTACCTCAGGATCTGCAGAGGCTTCGGTTTCCTTCTTGCTGTCAGCGGCAGCTGAACTCTTGCCTGAAGGCTTGTCAGCCTTTTTCTGATTCTTGTAAAGATTGAATCTGGTCTGAGCATGAGCATTAAACAGAGGTACGCTTAGAAGCTGATCAGGTTTTGCTGAGGCAATATTGTTCTTTGAGATTTCATCAATAACCTCAAGGTTTGCGGTTACGTCAGCATTATTGATATCGTAGTAGGCTGCAATGTGCTTTTTGATTTCTTCAAGATTGTGTGCAAAGCTCTCCTGATCCTTGTTGAACAGGGCAATCTTTGCCAGAAGAATCTCTGTCTTGATGTTCTGCAGCAGAATAGCTGACTGTTCTGGTGACAGATACTGGTTTACAACACCGTCATTGCGTCTTCTGACCTCAATGAATCTTGATGAGAACTCCTTAAGAGATGTCAGAAGATTCTCCTTCCAGTCACTGATGCTGTCAGTTGTGCCTTTAGCCTTCTTGTAGGCTGCCTTTTTCTGAGCCTCGGTCAGGAACTCATTGAGCGGCATATTGTCTACATTGTTGTAGACACTGTCGAGCTTGTAGAGAATTCCCTTTGAATCAACATGTTCAACTTTCTTGAGTGAAAGGATATCCTTGCTGATAGCCTCTCTGATCTGGTTTACAGCAGGCTCGTCAATCTTGACTAAAAGCATGTCGGCCTGAGACAGATTTAATAGAACACCTTCAATATTGTCACTGAAGCTTAGAATATTCTGTGCATTTGAAACCAGGAAGTAGCTCTTTGCAACCAGCCAGTCGTTAGGATTTCTGTCCATATAGTCATTCAGACGGATATTGACAGCCTCAGTCTGCTTGTTTGCCTTGTCTATGGTCTTCTGCAGTGTCTCCTGCTGGCCCTTCAGAATGTTGTTCTGATTCTTCAGCTCATCATTTGCCTTCAGAAGATTGGTTACTCTTTCATCCTTGGCTTTAATCTGATTGTATAAATCGTTAATCTTGCCTTCAGTTGCAGTTACATTAGAGCTGGTCTGCTGTACCTGATGCTGAATCTCCATGATGTCGCTGTACTTCTGCTTATCAAGATAGTAAGCACCGTATCCGGCAGCACCAATCACCAGAATCAGAGCAAATGTAAGCAGATTTACTCTGGATCTTAGAGAGGATACTTCTGGAAGCAGACGGTCATACTCGGTTGCCGGTACGATCTGCTGTGTTTTTTCGTCATTCATGTGTAATGGCTCTTCTTTTTTCTGTAGTTCTGTCAGCTGAGTATTGGCAGCTGTCTTATTCTCAAGAGGCTTACTGTTATGTTCCTCTGAAGGCCTGTTATTGTTATGCTCAACCTTATCATGAGGAACTTCAGCACTCTTAGGTGTTTCTTTTTTAATGTCTTTTGAAAAATTATGTGTATTCTGCTGAGGATTTCTGTTCTGAAATTTATTGTCTGAAGTAATTTTGCTCTGAGAGTTGTTCTTATTAGGATCAAAGCTGCTTCTGTGCTCGGTATAGCTGCCGGCAGCCTTTCTTGCTGCAATCTTATCTGGTTCTGAGTCTAACAGAATCTTTGCCTGATTAAGGGTAGCATCGACTTCCTTGTTTAATCTGTCCTGCATCAGTCGGTCATTTTTATCTGGTGCAGCTCCTTTTTTTACTCCTTCAATCTTGGTTGCAGGAGTATTTGTAATGTTTGCTCTGTGATCGTTAGACATATTATTTATCTCTATTAAAAGCAAAAAATTTGTATTTTTTATAATACCATGTATAGATCCTATTTATATGAATAAGCAAGATTTTGTGCTTTGACAAGTAGCGATTGATCACTTTTTTGAGTGAATTCATAATATATTTTGGTAAAATTAGATTATACGTAGATTTGTTGTAACAGGATTTTGAAGAGGCAAGGCTTTACATATGGATAAAGCTCAGTTTGAAAGCAGATTTTCAAAAGTGAGCGCCTTTAACAAAGGACGTTTTGCTATTGCCCGCCAGATCATGACAAAAGATGTCAATGAAGTTCTTGATCTTGTTCCTATCCTTATTCACTACAATCACCCTGCAATTCCAGGCTACAGAGAAAACGGCGTTCCTTATGGAATCGACATGTTTACTCCTAATGAGTTTCAGCGCAGATACCTGAAACAGAGAGGCATCGACCCTGATGCTCCTTCCTCATCCTTCTGGCCTGTATATGCCCTGTATGCCATGGGAAGTACCTCATCAATTGCTCAGGGTCAGAAATCTGATCTTGATATCTGGGTTTGTGTAAGCAAGGATCTTCCTCATTTTGAGATGAATCTTCTGGCAGAAAAATGCAAGTTCATCTCCTCATTCTGCAAGGCCCTAGGCGCTGATGTTAACCTGTTTGTTACAGCAGAAAACCGTTTTATCAGCGGTGAACACGGTACCATGGATACAGAGGACTGCGGTTCTGCCCAGTCTCTTTTCCTTTTAGATGAGTTCTACAGATCATCCTTCAGAATCTGCGGACGCTATATTGTCTGGTACATGATTCCTCTTGAGGATGAGCTTCGCGATTATGCAGGCGAGGTTGAGAAATTCTACGAACAGGATTATCTGATAAAGGATCAGTGGTTTGATTTTGGCTCGGTTGCCAAATGCTCTCCTGTTGAATACTTCGGTTCAGGAATGTGGCTTGTATATAAAGGTATTGATCATCCTTTCAAGGCGGTTTTAAAGATCCTCCTGATGGAAGCCTATGCATCCGAGTATCCGAACACCATGCTTTTATCCATGGAGCTTAAAGAGACCATTATCAGCAGCCAGAGATTCGGTCTTGGCCATGATTCTTATTACATCCTTTATAAGAAGGTATCGAAGTATCTTGCCAAGATCAATGACGAAGATCGTCTGAATCTTGTTAGAAGATGCTTCTACATGAAACTGCTTGAGGCGATTGACGGTCAGCAGAAGAGTACACTCTTAAGCAAGAGAGAAACTCTACTTCGAAGAGTGGCCTCAATCTGGAACTGGTCACGCACCTATATAGATAACATTTCCTCAAAGAAGAACTGGAATGTAAGTACCTTAAGACTTATTCAGACTCAGCTTCAGGAATCTCTTTTAAAAAGCTACAAGGCGCTGCTGCGATTCTCTGTAACCCACGGAATCGAATATGCCATTACATCCGATGATGCTGGCGTTCTTTCAAGAAAGATCTACGCTTCAATCGACAAGTATCCTGGCAAAATCATGCAGATTTACAAGGAAGCCGGCACCTTTATGGAGGAGGAGACCTTAACTCTGGTTCTGCCTTCACCAAACACTGTCTGCCGCCATGGATGGCATGTGTACCCATGTGACCGCAACAGTCTTGATCTTCTGTCCACAAGAGTTGTCTATATTGCGCCAAGAGCTGTCGAGATGGTGGCCTGGCTTACTGTAAACAGCGTGCTTTCAAACCGTACCAAGGTTTACGTATGCGGCAGTAACTCCACAGTCGATTTCAAGAAAATCAAGAGACTCTCTGACGATATCAAGAGATTCTTCTTCTCTAAGACCATTCATGTAAGAGAGGATGATTTAAGACAGGCCCGCAACATTGTTAAGTCAATGATTGTGATTAACTTTGAAAATGACTTTACCAAGAAGTTCATGATTTCAAATTCCGATCTGGAACTTGGTGATACTCTCTCCTGCGGTCGACAGAAAATGTGTCTTGTGGGCTCAATAGATGTTATCTCCCTGAATTCATGGGGCGAGATTACCTGTCATTCATATTCTGACGGTGAACTTGGCGTGGTTGAGCTTTTAGCTTCAATTCTGCGCGGAGGCTCAATTACAGACTCTCATCGTGAGATGATGGACTTTGATAACAGACTTAAGGTCTGCAGTTATTCTACAGAGCATGGCGATTTAATCAGATACGATCTTGAATCAACCATCAAGGGAATCTTAGGCTGCTTTAGTGATTACGAGTCAACCTATGTGTTCAATGTGTCTCACAACACCTATGAAGCCCGCGTAAGTGAT
>JAZRAY010000283.1:0-1646 GCA_045634805.1 Succinivibrio sp.
ATGAAATAAAGAATAATCCAAATTCCATGGCAGACAAGTCTACAGAGGTTCTAGATGGATTCAGCAAATGTCTGGACAATCCTTCAGAGGGTAATAGTTTTGTAGATAAGCTTGCCTCGGTAAAGACAGCGGATCAGAGTATTTTCACCGCCTTTGCGGCCATGGGCAGTCATCTGTGCCACAGTCCAGATGAAAAGGTAGTACAGAAGTGCGGTAAATACCTCAATCTTAATCTTGTAAAACAGGCGGCAGCTTTAGATCTGAAAAACAACAACCTTGATCTGAAAGCAGTTCCACCAACTCCAGAGGAACTTAAGGCCAATCCAAAGCTTTTAGCAGATGAGCAGACCAATCTTGATCTGTACGAGATAACCAATTCAAGTCTTAAGGATATCGGATCTGCCACCCTGAAGAGAGTTCTGGAAAGTGCTGTTGCAGGCAAACTGCCTCACCTTGATACCGTGTGGAATACCCTCCTTCACAGTGCCTACCATGCCGAGATGTCCGAAAGACTGGAAAAAGGCGAAATCAATAAGGTACCTAAGAGAGTATTCTCCATCAGTACAGAGGAATCCTCTCCTATAAAGGAGCTTGTGCCAGAGAACAAATCCTCAGGCTACAAAGCCCGACTGGAATTTAAGAATTCTCTCTCCGAAGCTGTCAGGGATCGAATGTCATCCAAGGCTACAGGTCTTTTCAGAAAGGATGAACAGCAGAAGAACCTTGATGCCATTACTCAGAAACTAAATGCCATGAGTAACTACAATACCGACATTCTTGAGGCATTAGGCAAAGAAAGTACTCAGGGTAAGATTCAGCTTGCTCTGGACGAGATGAGAAAAGAACTGACCTTTATAAACTCTTCAATTATAACCGGAGGTTCACGTCAGTTTGACAATATCAAGTCTCAGGATGAACTTTTGAAGGTCGCCATTGATAAGGGTGCGCTTTTAGACGGTATCAACTCCAAATATAAAGGCATGAGCGAGAAATACGCCAATACAATAAAGGAGAAGAATACCGCCCTTCAGAATCCTATAGTCTCAAAACTTTTAGAAGCTCAGGGGTTAATGCCGGGGGAAAAGCCAAAGGGGCAGGATATAGCTGTAACTCTGGTTACCCTCAGAGACAACCTTATTGATGATATTTCCAAGCTCTCCGAGCATGATCTTAAGGAAATGGGAGTAACCTCCCCTGACAATCTGAAGTTCAGCGCCGAAGAACAGGATTTTGCAATCAGACTCAATCAGTATCTTGGAAAAAGAAATCTTGCCGAACTCTCAGGCGTTACTATTCCCCCATCAAAGGAATTTTCAGACGATAAAATCGAGCAGTTCTACAAAAAATGCGATGCAGCTCTGGCAGACCTGACCGAGATAATCTCAAGTCAGGGAAAGAGTGTACCTTTAACCAAGGCCGCAAAGCTTGCTCTTGATAAATACGTTGAGATTACGCTTATGCGTCATGGCGACAGCTACGCACAGTTTGTTGCCAAGGATGAAGGTACAAAATATATTGAGAGCAAAGGTGATACCTCAGAGAAAACTCTGAAGGCCGCCCAGAACCTGACCTTTGAGAAGACCGTTGAGATAGACGCAAAGCTCCAGCGACTGCTAAAAGGCGGACTAGCCAGTGACGATAAGGAT
>JAZRAY010000284.1:0-1656 GCA_045634805.1 Succinivibrio sp.
CTGAAGTTCTGCTGTTATCAGAGGTCTTCTTTGAATATGGAGACTTACGGCCTTCAGTATTCTTCTCATACTTTCTAGGAGAGGACTTCTGTTCTGCCCCTCTGCCGGTTCTTGGAGCAGCAGCTCTTGGCTTTCTGCCCTCTGAAGATTTGGCTGAGCCTGAAGCTGCTTTTTTGCCCTTAGTTGACTGAGCAGCATTCAGATCCATTGAAGGTGCTACCTCCTCAATCGGATCAAGATGAACTGTTTTTCTTAACTTGTTAATCTCAGATAGGGTCAGCTCTCTGAACTGTCCGGTCTTGATATTTGGATCAAGACTTACACCAGCATACTTGATTCTGATAAGACGGCTAACCTTAAGACCTACGGCTTCCCATAAACGTCTAACCTCACGCTTACGTCCTTCCTTTAAGGTTACATGATACCAGGAGTTACGACCTTCACCGCCCTGATACATAATCTTGCTGAATCTTGCAACACCATCCTCAAGGGTAACGCCCTGCAGCAGATCGGAAATCTGCTTTTCAGAAACTTCTCCGTAAATACGGGCAGCATACACACGCTCAACCTCATACTTAGGATGCATCAGAGCATTGGCCAGCTCACCGTCAGTAGTAAACAGCAGCAGACCTGAAGTATTGATATCAAGACGACCGATGTAAATCCATCTGCCTGATGGAGGCTGAGGAATATGATCAAATACGGTAGGTCTGTTTTCAGGATCAGATAAAGTGGTCAGTTCACCTTCTGGCTTGTGATACATCAGTACACGGCACTCAACCTTGTTTGATGAAGGTGAAAGTACAACCTTATTGTCGATTTTAACTGTAATTTCGTTTGCTTCAAAACGGTCACCAATAGAGGCAATCTTGCCATCAACGGAAACACGGCCCTCGTCTATCATCTGTTCTAGGGCTCTACGTGAAGCGATTCCAGCACGGGATAAAATTTTCTGTAACTTCTCAGTCATATAACTCTCAAGCCATAAAAATGGCGATTAATAAAATTTACGTAAAAGCGTATTTTATCATTTTGAGAGAGATTCTATCGAAATTAAAAAAAAATTAATCTAAAATTACTCAAAAAAGGAGATGTGATGCCAGATAACGATAAAGACAATTGTGTCTCATGTTCCATCCTCGGTGAGAATTTCAATCTACGCTGCTCACCTGAAAAAAAGCCTATTCTAGAGGCATCGGTAAAAAATCTTCAAAGCAAAATTTCAAAAATGCTTAGAGACAATCCAAGTATTTCCCCTTTTCAGGCTGCAATTCTGACTGCACTGGATTCTGAAAGTAATCTACTGGAATTCTTAGAATCTGACACTCCTTTTATAAATCAGGCCACCAAGAAAATCTTAAAAATGAAAGCAGAATTAAAGAAGACAGAAAATGGCAGAGTACAAAGGAAATAAGGAATTCAGAAAAAAAATCCGTCAGGAAATCCTAAAACAGAGACGAACAATTCCTGATGAGGAGTCTTATCAGGCTGGACTAAATATCGTTAAGGTTCTAAAGGAACATGAGTTCTTCAGCAGCAAAAAGATTGTTGCATCCTATATCAGTACAGGAGGAGAAATATCTACCTCTCCACTGAATGACTATCTCCTTGATGCTCACGATCTGATCCTTCCCTACATGAATATCAATGTCAAAG
>JAZRAY010000285.1:0-1535 GCA_045634805.1 Succinivibrio sp.
CTAACCACATGTTTACAAAGAATAAATTAATTTATTCCGCTCGGATATGAATACGATTAATGAATCGGGATTAAGAGATTAATTTAAGAGTATGCAGAAAAAATAAAGCTCAACACATTAGGTTGAGCTCTATATAGAAAAATGTAAAAGATTAGATATCTTTTTCTACCTGAGTGAAGTCAAGTTCAACTGGGGTAGCACGACCGAAGATAGCAATTGATACAGTCAGGCGATTCTTTTCGTAATCAACCTTCTCAACAGTACCAACGAAGTCTTTGAATGCACCTTCGATAGCACGTACATGCTCACCAACTTCAAACATTGTCTTAGGACGTGGTGAATCCTCAGTTTCCTTCAGTCTATCTAAGATCTTGTTAGCTTCAGCCTCTGTGATTGGTAATGGTTTCTCAGATGTACCACCAATGAAACCTAATACGCGATCAGTATGTTTTACAAGCTGCCATGACTCTGAGGTCATACGCATATTTACTAAAACATAACCAGGGAAGAACTTACGCTCAGACTCGCGCTTCTTACCATCTTTGATCTCTTTAACCTTCTCCTTAGGAACCAGGATCTCACCGAAGTAGTCTTCCATGTGATGGATCTTAATTCTTTCCTGAAGAGTAAGTGCAACACGCTGCTCAAAACCAGAAAATGCCTGAATAACGTACCAGCGGAACTTATCTCCACCAAAATACTTATTCTTCTTGTCGTCCTGTGGCTTTGAATCTAACTGTGCTTCATCAAGACTAGTTGCTTCAGGTGAAACAGGAGCTTCTGGAGCTTCAATCTTTTCTACGTCTGCCATTTTAAAGTCCTTTGAAGTCAATTAAAGTGTAAACACGCGAACAATCTGTAAGAAAACGATATCGCAAAGGTATAAGAATAAGCTTACTACTGATACAGCTACGAATACGATGAAAGTAGTCTGAACTGCTTCCTGACGAGTAGGCCAGATAACCTTTTTAAGTTCAGTATAAGCCTGACGTGAGAACTGAATTAATGCACGTCCCTTATTTGTCAGTAGAGATACTGATAAAGCAATAATCAGACCGAAGATTACAGCAAGAACACGTAGTAAACGAGAAATAGTTGTCTCTTCAACTACAACGAAATTTGTATAGTAGTAGTTACCAAAAATGATTGCGCAAACTAATACTAAAGAAACTGTCCAGAAAACAGCACTTACAGCTGGAGATACAAAAAGCTGAGAACCATCTGCTGCAACTTTCTTTACAGGAGCTTTCTTTGATTCGACAGCAGCTTTGTTGCTATTAATTTCTGACATAAAATCAAACCTATCTTTTTTTTAGTCTTTAGACTTTTAAGATCATTAAATCCGTAGCAAGCTTTTTAGGCCTGCTACGGACATATTTTATTAACAAATCAAGTTGTTATCTATTATTCGATAATAGAACCAACAACACCAGCACCTACAGTACGGCCACCTTCACGGATAGCGAATCTCTCGCCTTCAGCCATAGCTACTGGGTGGATTAGGGTTACGGTCATGTCGGTGTTATCACCTGGCA
>JAZRAY010000286.1:0-2682 GCA_045634805.1 Succinivibrio sp.
AAAGCACCCTAAGGTGCAGTGGCGGTGAGAAGGGGATTCGAACCCCTGATACGCGTTAACGTATACACGCTTTCCAGGCGTGCTCCTTCAGCCTCTCGGACATCTCACCATGTGAACGATGTTATTTTACTTAAAAATCTGTAATTTGCAAGAGTAAGACCATAACAGATCATTAAAAATAACGATTGAGACGCCTTATTTTACAAAAAAGAATAATAGACTTAACACGAGTAGAAATGGAACTTATATCTTAGTCTGACAACACCTGCCCTGACCACTTCACATGAAATAAGCTCAAGAGACTGGCCTAAGCCAGGCTTCTCATCAGGCTTTCCCTCATACTCAAAGATGGAGCCTACACCACTAAGGCCATCGACACCAGGATAAATCACCAGATAAAGCTCATCAATAAGCCCCTGTTTTAGGAAGGAACCGTTGATTTTGCCGCCACCGCTTAACAGAACTTTTCTTAAGCCAAAATCAGAATAAAGACTGTTTAAGGCCTTGCGGATATCGTTGCCATCCTTTCCTGCAAAGGTATAGGAAATCTCGCGTTCTCTTAGATAATCAAGATACTCCTGAGAACAGGTATCCTCGCCCAGGATTACCATCAGCGTGGTATTTCCTAGATTGTTGTCCTTATAGGCTACAGAACCTTTAGAATCAAATACGGCTGTCATCTTGCTGTGAGAGCGGATACCCAGAAATGGTTCAGGATTTTCTACCTTAGTGAAAGTCTCTGAGTGGAACTCATCAGAACAGTAGTGTCTTTTGACAGTATTTACGCCTAATACAAAAACATCAGCTCTGATTTTCTTCTGAGTTTCATAGTAAACATCCGGATCACCTTCCCCCTTTTCACTGTACAGAACAGACCATCTAGACTCATCAATACGTCCATCGACAGAACTTTCCATAAGACATATGACTCGCTGGGAAGGAGTAGTAACCATATAAAGAATCCTCTACAAGACAACAACAATATGATTATACAAAAAAAGATATGGGATTCTTAAGATATCTTAGACAAATGAACTCAAAAGGTAGACTTCTGCGATACAAGTCTATGTGGATGGATGTGAAAAAGTCCTCATAAGAGGACTTGGTAAACTGATATTCTTTGCAGCAAGGTTTACTAGTACTTCAAAACAATATAAACAATAACTCCGGCTGCAAAAACCATTGCGCCTACAGCTGCACATACGGTGATCATTTCTCTCTCCTTGCAGTTATAGCATAAATAATAATCAAGAAAACAAAAACTAATATATCTACCCATATTATAGGGACTATAACGTCTTTTCTCCAATCATTATACAACTGGATTTTATCCAGATTAATATAGTAGAAAGGAATAAGTCCACATAAAGTCAGAAAACAAGACTTAATAACAGACTCCAACATAAAGAATCTTCTTTCTAATTTCATATATACCTCAAATTGACAACCATATGATCCTTACAATGTTCTAAATTCATTTTTAATCTTTCTAAACGACCTATTTTCCTGAATTTCGGCTAATAAGAAACTTGAATTTCTTTAGTGACAGCCCTGAACCAGACTCAAATCCACCAGAAGCTCCGATCATAAGTGAAGACATAACAGGAGGCAGTGATTTAGATAAGACATACATAAACAGGGATATGAAGATCATCACCATACACTCAGAGTGCTTTAACACGCTGATTCCATCCTCATAAAGTCTTGTGGCATCAATAACATCATTGAGAATTCGGCATCCGGCTTTAGTAATGATTAAAACTGTAATAAGCTCAAGACCTTTTGATATAAGGAGCTTTAGGTAGTTAACCGCAAGAGGTCTCGTTTCTTTAAGTCCCCCAAAGCCAAGGACAAACACACCTATTACACACAGTATCTGGGCCGTAAGATAAATGCTTACAAAACGCAGAATTACAAAAAACATCACCACAGAAAAGACAATCATGCAGATAATGATCTGCAGCTTTGAGACCAGACCAAGGACATTTGAAGTAGTCAGATTGGTAATCTGTCTGTCGATATTGAACACAAGATCAATAAGCTCCGATGGCCCCATATAATCGTTATTAACCATGGTTACAAATGAGTCAATAATGGACTTGCCGATTGCATAGTCGTTGCTTAAGAGATAGTAGAAAATACCCGTAAATAGAACACTGGTAACAAGAGATAGAAAGAAATCTGAAAAATCACCACTAAAGAGACAGCGTATACCAGCCATCACCAGATTTATTGGGACTAGCAGCCAGAACAGTCGCATTGCAGCCTGATGAATAGGCACCGCACTGTCATTAACACATGCGACAAACTCATCGATGAGAGAATTTAAAATCCCATCAGCATTTAGTTCTACTGCAGCAGCAGAACCGGATAAAAATAAAAGGCTCAGTAATAGAAGTTTCACTTAAAACTCCTACATAGTCACATCAAGATGATGTGATTTTGTCTGATTGTCGTTTCGCAAAAAGAGCTCATCAGCCTTATCTTTTAGCTTTTCCTTTTCATGTGATTTTGTAATTTCGCTTGCAGAGATTCTGTTCAAATCTGAAATCTGAGCTGTAAGCTGAACCAGAGCATTAGCCTGAGTGGCATTTACCTTTGATAGAGTATCAATAGAATCATTAAGACCTAAAGATTCCTTAGACTGCATAGAGAATTCATTGAGCTTATCTATACTTTCAA
>JAZRAY010000287.1:0-4297 GCA_045634805.1 Succinivibrio sp.
TCCTTTAAAAGAGCATCTGTGTTGCTTTTCTGGAAATCTTTTAAGGCATCCTCATCTAAGATTGTATCTGAGGACATAACAGAGTTTAGAACCGTATCCTTGCAGTTAACCTCAAAAAACCAGTTAACACTGAAGGTAAGCTTCACATCGAGAGTACGGGTTTCACCATAGGAAACCTTATCAGGCGGGACATCCACACTCTGAAGCAGCCTGGTAATGACTTCTGTTATATTATCATGCATCTGAAACTGCTCCAGGCTTACCAGCCGCGATAGTTATAAAGTACAAACAGTACCACGTTTATAAGAATCGTTCCAAAAAGAAGACGCACTGAATGAATAGCCTCGGAGGTAAGATTTGGAACCTTTCGCAATTTATGCCTTATTCGAAGCGAACTTACCGCTGAATAGTAAGTCCAGTTCTTGGTTAAGGTAATTGATGTAAACGCACATACAGCAATAGACAGACCGATGCACAGGAAAATGCACGCGATCGTCGGAACAAAGTATACAGCAAGAGAATTAACCAGCCAGACCGCAAGTGATACTCCCGTCCACACCGTTTTGGTGTTCGGGTTGAGCATCATTAAAAGCGGCACGAAATCAATAAGATTCTTGGCAAAATACCTTGAGAATTCCTTGGAAATAAAGCCCTGAGCATTTGTCATTAGCTCAAGGGAGACATTATCAATAAGCTGTTCTCGAACCGTAGATTTAATCATTCTGGCCTTGTTGTTCAGATCGTTCTTGTTCTCCCAGATTATGGATTCAACAGTAACGCCCTGCTTGGCAGCTTCCTTTTTGATAATATCAAGCTCATAGTTTTCAATTGAGCGAATGGTCTTGGCAAGAATAGCCTTACCAGCCAGAGCCTTCACACAGATAATCTTCTCATCCACATCATCTGAGCCGATATTCAGAGTTGAGGACAGAATATTGGACTCCTCCTTGAAGACAACATCTAAAAGAGGAGGCTTACAGATTGGCTTTAGGGACTTACCGCAGAGAATAAAATCAAACGGATTGGTTTCACCCTTAAGATTTACTCTAACAGCAAAGCACGGAGCATAGCCCAGGAAGGTGGCCTTATATCCGTGTGAGCTTTCAGAGCCTAATGACTGATCATCAAAGTTTGCAGCTTCCAGGATGATCTTTTCATCTTCCTTTGAAAAAGTGGTAATGGTCTTATCTGAACCAGGAACATTCAGCGAGATTTCAATATCCTTGCTGCACTCTGAATCATAGATAATCTCACGCTCTACAACCAGCTCGCCCATGCCCTTACAGTCACGGCATACTACCTTGCCGGTACCGTCACAGGTATCACAGTTGATAAAGCCGGTGCCATTACACATTGAGCAGCTGTCTGACAGTCCCTGACATGAAGGACAGGTAATTACACCTTTACCAGAGCAGACTTCGCACATGGACATTTTACTGCCATGACATTTCTTACAGCGGGCTCTACCAATTGCAGAAATACGGTTAAACGCCATAATCTGTCCTGCCAGAGCGGTAAGTTCACTGAATTTAGCCTCAGCAAGACGTTTTATGTAGGCTTTGGTAACGTCACTTTCCTTTTCAAGCTCTTTAGAATTCTTCTGGGTGAATTCATCAAGACCGCTCTGAGAGAGCACATGAGTCTCATCACTGATTTTGCCTGCCGGCTTATCTGAGGCTCTGCACTTGAAATTCCAGGTGAGGTTGTAATTGACTTTAGCGAAGAAAGAGAGTGGTTCGGATACAGTAAAATCGGCAATAGGGACACCGCAGCGAGAAAATATTGCTGAAACAATTGAATTCAGCTTTCTTGCGAAATCTACATTCTTTACCTCTAAAGCCGCTGCTTCTCTTGCTTTGCTGCCGTCAGCTAC
Source organism: Succinivibrio sp. (assembly GCA_045634805.1). Lineage (GTDB taxonomy): Bacteria > Pseudomonadota > Gammaproteobacteria > Enterobacterales > Succinivibrionaceae > Succinivibrio. Next base: position 1,874 of record JAZRAY010000287.1, read on the forward strand.
AGCATCCGCTGTAGTGACTGACTTATTGTCGGCAGGTGCGACGGCTTTGTTTTCCTTTTTTACAGGATTTTGTTTTTCTTGCTGCTGCATCCGATTTAAATCTTATTTTTAGTTAACTACTATATCTACTATAGTGTCTTATTAAGATTTAACATTACAAATCTGAAGAAATTAGTATCTAACACACAAAAATAATTAGAATTATCAAAAGAAATGTCATCTCCGAAGGAAAAAACAGCGTCACTGATCGGAAAATCACTCTTTGAATATGGAGTTTTTACAATTATCTTCTTTGATGTAAGAATAATGGTTCCCTCATCCTTTGAGGTAAGCTTTGCAAATTTAGCAACAATAGCTCTGAATACAGGACTCAGGTTCTGATTGATTTTGTACATAGGAGAGGTTGATACGTAAAGAACCTTCTCTGAATCTTCAAGAGTCTCACCATCAACAGAAATTGAATAGTCAGATGATGTCTTCTCCATCAGAGATACAGTAAGATCTGCCTCTGCAATAAACTTGGCAATATTGTAAGGAACAGCACTGAACTTAATCTCAAGAAGCTTGGCAACTGCCTTTGATTTTTCACAGAAGACCTTCAGATTCTCATAAAGCTTCTTGTTGTCATAGCGGCTGGTCATGTACTCAAGCAGGAAAATATACTGAGCTTTAACATCAACAGCACCGTCTAAAACCCAAGGCAGAGACTTTAGGGTATCTACAGTAACCTCAGGTGTATTCTCAAGTAAACCGTCAGCCAGAGTCTTGTTTGATTTCTCTCTTGCAAAGATTTCCTTAAAGAAGTACTTAGGACCGATAGCCTTCATTCTCTGAGAATAGTTGTTAAGGTAGCCGTACACGTCATTGCAAGGCTCTAAAACCTCACCGTTATCATTAAAGCTTACCTTTGAATCACGGCGCAGCTCAACGTTTCTGTCATCATTAAACTTTAGGACAGTGAAAATAGAAATAACTGCAGGAATCAGACCTAAAACCAGTGGATACATACCCTGAGAGAAATCACCGTCCCACAGGAAAGGAAGAGCTACGAACAGATTTACCCATCCGTACCAGCCTAAAAGTCCCTGCCATTTTGTAACCTTTACAGTATCAGGGAACATGCACAGAGCCAGTCTGTAGTTAAACTGATTTAAAACGACTGCTATTACAGCCAGTAACAAAAGAATAATAATTAAATCTTCCATTTATCTTCCACTTCTTTAAAGTCTAAAGCATGCAAAAACAACAGCATGCCGGCAAAAAATTCTAACCCACTTAGGCGTAGAGCTCAATCAATTACGCTGAATTTTAACCGTGTTCGGGATATTCCTCTAAAATACGCTTAAGCTCATTTGAAATACGCTTATCAGAAATACTTACTCTAACTCCAAGCTGCTGAGCAAAATAGGAAACTCTAAGCTCCTCAATCAGCCATTTGACGTTGATAAGATCATCAGGAATAGCAGTATATTTATAGCGGGATAAGGTATTCTTATAAAGAGTATTTACTTCCTCAATCTTTCTTGTATGTACCAGATCACGGTTAACATCACGATGAACCTTCTCGATTCTGTAAAGCATTGCATCAAGATATCTTGGGATCTGCTCCAGATACTCAACCTTGGTGGAGCTTAAAAAGCCCTTGTACACAAGCGAATCAAGCTGAGCAGCCATATCCTTGTAGCTGTAGGCTACTGCAAGGTTTAGCTGACCTTTAAGCTTGCGCTTAAGCTCATGAGCCTTTAGAAGAATCTTCTCAACAATGTTACACAGCTTCAGGGCTGTATCGTTCAAATCACCACGAACCTTTTCCAGAAGCTTCTTAAAGCTCTCCTCATCATATACAGGAGCATTGTTCTCAACCATAATAAGATCAATTGAGGCCAGCATCAGATCATTTATCAGATCCTTAATGGTACCCAGAGGCTGATAGTACATTGAGAGCTTTGACTTGTTAGGCAGGTGCTGCTCAAGATAAGCTGTAGGCTGTTTTAAGCCTAATGATAAAAGCTTTCTCTGACCGGTCCACATGGCTTTAGCCTGCTTGTATTTGCTGTCATAAAGTTCAAGAGTTACACCCTGACCTTTATCGGTCAGCGCAGGATAAGCAGTAATCTCAATACCGTTCTGACGGGTAACCTCGGTTGGCTTTATTGTACCGAAATTCCACTCGCTCAAAGGCTTCTGAACCTTGGTGGTTTTAGATGCATACTTGCTTAGAGCATCCTTGACCTGTCCCTGCAGAGAGGCTGCAATGGCATCAAAGTTTCTGCCTTTTTTGATAACTCTGCCCTTTTCATCCTCCACAGAGAAAATCATGAAAAGATGCTTCTCAATAAGAGTTCTGTCAAAATCATCGGCAGTTACAATCTCTCCTCCCATGCGGGTCAGCTCCTTTGCTGCCTTCACATAGAGATCATCCTT
>JAZRAY010000288.1:0-1821 GCA_045634805.1 Succinivibrio sp.
CATCCTTTTTTGTTTGCCGCTATTTGTTAAGAAAAGAAGACATTTCAAAAAGATAACTGAATTTTCAGGCAAGAGAATTAAAGTGTTGTACTCAGTTTTTCAATGATGGAAAGGTCTGCCTCAAGCCACTTAACATCTTTAAGCTCTGACAGTGAAAGCCATTTTGCAGACATGTGCTCTAAAAGAGATGGTGCTTTACCATCCAGACTGCATAGAAAGCAGTCCATATGCAGATGGAATTTTGGATAGTCAAACTCGATAGAATCAAAAAAGCAATTAACTCTGATAGGGCAGTTAAGCTCTTCGAAAATTTCTCTTTTCAAAGCTTCCTCTTTTGATTCACCATCCTCGATTTTTCCGCCGGGAAATTCCCACCAGCCTTTGTAATCTCCATACCCTCTCTGGGTGGCAAAGATTTTTCTGTCATCACTTACGATAATGGCGGCAACAACGTTAATGGTCTTCATAGTATTTCATCCAGCTGACGCAGGGCTTCATCAAAATCACTCTTGTACTGCTCTTCTGAGGTGACAGGAGATTCACCTAAAGGATAATACTCAATATCTGCTGAAGGCAGTTCGCGAAGGAAGCGGCTTGGTGAAATCGCTGTAGGAATGCCTCGTCTTGAGGAGGTCTCGCGGGCCAGAAGCATGGTCAGCTCCTTTCTTGCTCGTGTAATTCCCACATAGGCAAGACGGCGTTCCTCATCCACATTATCAAGATCAGGATTCTCATCTGATGGCAGAGAATTCTTGTGAGGGAGTGATCCTTCCTCCATTCCCACAAGAAAAACATAAGGAAATTCAAGACCTTTTGATGCATGCAGGGTCATCATCTGAACAGCATCATTGTCCTGATCATCATTATTTCTGTCCATCATCTCACGAAGACCAAGACGGTCCACGGCTTCAATAAAGGATAGAGTCTCTCCGCTCTTTTTACCGCGGATAAGATCAATAATCCATGTCATTAACTGTTTGATATTGTTGGTTTTGATTTCAACAGCTACCTTGCTTTCGGTATTGGCCTTGATATAGGCGTTGTAGCCGATGATATCCACCAGATTCTCTGCAAGCTCCAGATCCTTTTTGGACAGAATCAGTGTTCTCATTCTGGTTAGAAGCACCATGAATTCAGTCATGGATTTCTTCTGTCTTGGGATCATATCCTGGGCAATATTAGGATTCAGTGCTGTCTCGTACAGAGACTTTCCAGTCTCTTTTGCCTTTGTAAACAGATAGTTAATTGTTTCTGCGCCGATTCCTCGTCTTGGAACATTGATAACGCGAAGCAGAGCCATGTCATCAAAAGGATTGCAGATTACTCGGCACCAGCTGAGCATATCCTTGATTTCAACCTGTTCAAAGAAACTGGTACCGCCTGAGATAAAGCAGGGAATTCTTGCTGAATGAAATGCCTTTTCAAGCATCTTTGACTGACCGTTTGAACGGTATAGAACCGCATAGTCCTTCCATTCGGTATGGTTTCTGAACTGATGGGCCAGAATAAGCTGTACTACTCTGTCAGCCTCATCCGCCTCGGTTCTAAGCTCCATGATCTTTACCTTTTCACCCTCTGATGAATTGGTGAAAAGAGTCTTGTTGAAGATATGATCGTTATGTGAAATCAGTGTATTTGCACAGTTAAGAATATGGGAGGTTGAACGGTAGTTCTGCTCCAGCTTGATAACCTTAAGATCAGGAAATTCATGTGCCAGAACCTTGATGTTCTCCGGTCTTGCACCACGCCATGCGTAGATAGACTGATCATCGTCACCAACCACGGTGAAGGTTTTGTAGTGGGAGGTCAGGCATTTTAAAA
>JAZRAY010000289.1:0-6365 GCA_045634805.1 Succinivibrio sp.
CTCTTATACTTATGCCTCTACCTGTTAATGCTAACGCAGAAAACAATATTCCAATCTCTTTCAGAGAAGCCAAAAGAGAGATGATTGAGATTTTCCGTAAGCTAAACAAGCCTGCCTCCCTATACTGCGGATGCCGGATCGTCTTCTTTTTTTTCCAATCATTTTTTCAAGATTGTTTTCTGCTTCCATTTTGTGCACCGAAAAATACCGCTCTATAAGGCATAAGAGTGCATTTTGTCTACATTTTTTTTTATATTTTTTTTTGTAAAAAATAAGAAAATCAAAATCCTTATAAATCAAATAGTTATTTTTATTAAAAAAACTATGATACGGAAATATAAGCCTTTTCAAGTGGTTTTCAAAAAAAAATCTATCTTAATTCTATTGAAAATAGCGTATACTAAGTCCCGCTTTAAGAGAGGAAGGCTTAGAATTCCGCGTATTAAAGATATTTGACGATAATTTTTTATCTAAAAATAGTTTGTCTACAATAATTACTCCGGCGGACGGAGCAAATAATTTAAGGAAAATAATAAATATGAACAAGTCTGAGCTTATTGAGCAGATTGCAAAGCGTTCTGGTTTAACTTTAGTTAGTTCACGTAATGCTTTAGACGCATTACTAAGCACTGTTAGCGAAGCTTTAGCTTCAGGCGACCGTGTTCAGTTAGTTGGTTTCGGTACTTTCAAGGTTACCGAGCGTAAGGAGCGCGAAGGTCGTAATCCACAGACTGGTGCAGTTATTAACATTCCTGCAACTAAGACTCCTTCATTCAGCGCTGGTGCAGAATTAAAGAAGTCAGTAAACAAATAATCTGATCTCGATATCAAAATTATTTCAAGAAGCCCTCAAAAAGATTAAGAGGGCTTTTTACTATCACCACAACAGTTCATTTCTTCAAAAATAATCCAACAAACTTTGCAAATTTGCGTTTATTTTCATTTTTTTGTGGCTTTTGATTTTGCCCTGTCTATATAATATTTAGAATAAATCTTAAAACATAACTATATAGATAAACAAAGGAAAGTATCATGGCATTGCATCAGAAAGCAGGAAAAAGAGCAACCTATGAGGATTTGGACAATATTCCTCGTTTAATGGCAGCATATTACCTGAATGCCCCTGATCTAGATGATCCTGAGCAGCTTGTAAGCTTCGGAACCTCAGGTCACAGAGGCACTTCTTTAAACGGTTCATTCACTGAGTCACACATTATCGCTATTTCTCAGGCTATTGCTGAGTATCGTCAGAAAGAGGGCATCACCGGTCCTTTATTCATTGGTATGGACACCCATGCTTTATCTGAGGCAGCTCTTGCAACCGCAGTTGAAGTATTAGGTGCAAACGGTGTTGAGGTTAGAGTTGAGACCAACCACGGTTATACTCCAACTCCTTCAGTTTCTTTCGCAATTTTAAATTACAACAAGGGACGTACCTCAGGTTTAGCTGACGGTATCGTTATCACTCCTTCACACAATCCTCCATCAAACGGCGGTTTCAAGTACAACCCAACTGATGGTGGTCCTGCAGGCACAGAAATCACCTCTGTAATTCAGAACAGAGCAAATGAGATTCTAAAGAACAAGCTTCAGGGCGTTAAGAGAGTTCCTTACACTCAGGCTATCAAACTGCCTAACGTAAAAGAATACGACATGATGACCCAGTACGTTGAGGCTTTAGGTGAGATCATCGATATGGATGCAATCTCTCACTCAGGCATCAAGATGGGCGTTGATCCACTAGGTGGTTCAGGTCTTTACTACTGGGATCGCATTGCAGACAGATACAATCTGAATCTTAAGGTTGTAAATTACGCTGTTGACCCAACCTTCTCATTCATGAGCATTGATAGAGACGGCAAGATCCGTATGGACTGCTCAAGCCCATATGCAATGGCTGGTCTAATCAACATGAAGGATGATTTTGATATTTCATGGGGTAACGATCCAGACTATGACCGCCACGGTATCGTTTGCCATTCAGGTCTGATGAATCCAAATCACTATCTGTCAGCTGCAATCAACTACATCTACACCCACAGAAATATGTGGCCTAAGGATGCAATGATCGGTAAGACTGTAGTATCTTCAAATCTTATGAACAGAGTTGCTGCAGGTCTTGGCAGAAAGGCATACGAAGTTCCAGTAGGATTCAAGTGGTTCGTTCCTGGTCTGTTTGACAAGTCACTGGCATTTGGCTGTGAGGAGTCTGCAGGTGCTTCATTCCTTCGTAAGGATGGTAGCGTATGGACAACCGATAAGGACGGTATCATCGCTTCATTACTATCAGCAGAAATGCTGGCTGTAACCGAGAAGGATCCTGCTCAGCACTATGAAGAGCTGGTTGCCAAGTACGGCAGACCATACTACGACCGTGTTGATGCTCCTGCTAATACAGCTCAGAAGGCTGCATTAAAGAAACTGTCTCCTTCAGATGTTGAAGCATCAGAGCTGGCAGGTGAGAAGATTATTGATAAGCTAACCTGTGCTCCAGGCAACGGTGCTGCAATCGGCGGTCTAAAGGTTGTTACCGAGAACGGCTGGTTCGCTGCAAGACCATCAGGCACAGAGAACGTTTATAAGATCTACATGGAAAGCTTCAAGGGCGAGGATCACTTAAAGAGAATCGGTAGTGAAGCTGAGCAGATCGTAAGTGCTGCATTAAAGAAGGCTGGTGTTTAATCAGCCTCTTAGCTGAATAATTCTCAAAGGCGTCATAGACATAAAGTTTATGGCGCTTTTTTGTTGTGCATTATCTTGACCTCGTTTTTACACAGAATTAACTTAATGTCAGCTAAACTTGTGATCTGTGATACAAGATTTTGACTATTTTTCCAAGAATGTGAAACAATAAGATAAAATCTTTCAAAATACATAATAAATAATCAAAGGGATATAAAAAAATGAAGAAGAAGATTTTCCTAGCAATAGGAGCATTTGTTGCGTCTAATATTTCCGGTTGTGCTGTTGTTGGTTCAATGGTTACAACAAATGACGAATATGTTCAGATTGCTGCCAATAACATAGGTGTTAATGCTGATACTCTTACCTTAAATCAGGAAACATTACACCCAAGTCTGAATTACGTAACCTACGAACTTAAATCCAAAGATGGCAAACGTTACAAGTGCCAGGTTAATACCGGTGTAAGAGGCTCATCTGATGATGCTCTATGTCAGGTAAGAACTACAGAAGGTAAATGGGAGTACGTAGGTAAGTCTGTCGAATTATCAAAGAAAATAAAAGAAGAAGAGGCAGAGAAGGGCGAAAGCGGTGAAAGCAAGTCTTTCATTACCGTTGGTGATCCAAGATACTCTTTAGAAAGAGAGCATACCCGTGATGCAGAAATGCATAATCCAGCCAGCAAGGCAAAGGTAAAGGCTGCTCAGCCAGCTGAATCCTCATCTGATCCAACCTATGTTGGTGGCACCGAGAATACTGCAGTTCCAACTCTATCTTCTGATCCTGCTGTAAACAATGTTCCAACCCAGACCAGAAACGGTTTATTCAAGGTTAGGGATGAGCAGGGACATTCATATGAGTGTCATTTTGCAAATGTAGGTGAGGTTAAATCAGAGACTCTGTCTGTTTGTACCAAGCTTTACTAGTATTTCAAAACTCCTTGTTTGTATGTTGAAAAAAAATTCGGGGTCTTGGCCCCGAATCTCTGGATTTTACGATTTAAAACTAGTTTCCAACATTCTCTGATATCAGACTCTCTAAAGTTCCATCATCATGCCATTTTCTGATGAGTCCATCTATGAAAGGGGATAAATCAGAGTCCTGCTTTGTTGCGATGCCATATTCCTGAGGCGCAAACTCATCTTTAATAATCTTTCTTGTATCTACTGCAAAAGTATTCAGAATAATCCTGTCGTTGCAGTATGCCTGAATCTTGTTTTTATCCAAAGCCTCTATAACGGCATCATTAGTTTCGTAGAGCTCAAAGCTTAGCTGATCATTCCATTTTTCTGGTTTGAAGGTGCTTTCATCAAATAATGACTCTTCAATTAAGCCCTTTGTAATCATGTACTTTACAAGCTCTTTTGCTGAGTTTGCATTACTGATTACACCGATTTTCTTACCGACTAAATCTTTAACAGAATTGATTCCAGACTCCTTACCTACAAGAAGAGATACATTAGTAACATAGTAAGGTGAAGAGATATCGTATTTTAATTTTCTATCATCTGAGATTGTATAGGTACCAATCATACAGTCGGCATAACCTGACTCTAAGATACTCTCTCGATTGGCAGGAGTAATTGCTATAAAGGTTACCTCTACATCCTCACCGATTTCTTTTGCAATCAGGTTGGCAATAGTAGGCTCGAGTCCCTTATATTCGCCAGAATTCTCATCCTGCAGGGACAGTGCTTTCAGATCGTTGTTTACTGCAACTCTAAACTCTTCGTTATCCCTGATGTTCTGAAGCTGACTTTCATCAGCAAAAGAGGAGCAACATAGAGTCAATCCAAGTAAACATGAAAAAAATCTAAGTGAAATCTTCTTTGTTAGCATTGTTGCCCCGGAAAACAAAATACCTAAGTATAAGTCTAGTATTCTCTTGGACATATACTTAATACATTTTCTGTGTATTGTGATTGGTTGCAAAGATAAAAATAAGAAGCTGTGTATTATTTTCTATAGTTTTAATTTAATGAGTGAAATTTATTAAGGTAAGTTTTATGCGTAGTTCTACAATCCAATCACTTTCATTTCTGTTGTTATCTTGTCTGATTTGCTCTTGTACATCTGGTGAGTTCAATGCCACAACAATGCAGAATCTAAGAGCAGGAGCGATTGTTTCTACAACAGAAATCAACAAGAATAAATTAAACGACCTGTTTAGTTATTCTCCAATTCCGGATTCTATATGGACTGAGATGCAAGGAAAAACATACAAGGATAATCCATATATAAAGCGCGGGGATCTCAGATATATAAAGTTTCTTCACCACGATTTTGATGGCAAAGTCCGTGTTGGAGAAATGATCTGCAACAAGGATATTGCAAGAGATCTCAGTGAAATCTTCTATGAACTTTACCTTAATAACTACCAGATTGAACGAGCTGTGCTTCCTGATTATTATGACGCTGATGATGAGATGCAGATGCAGGCAAATAATACATCAAGCTTCTGCTACAGACCGGTTGCAGGAACAGCGGTACTGTCAAATCATGCTAAAGGCATGGCTGTCGATATAAATACACTCTACAATCCTTACTGCAAAGTCAGAAAAGATGGAACTCTGTATGTTCAGCCTAGCACAGCTACTCAGTACTGTGATCGCAATGCATCGTTCAGTCATAAAATTGATAAGAATGATTTAGCTTACAAGCTTTTCACTGCTCATGGTTTTCTGTGGGGAGGAGACTGGAAATCTGTTAAGGACTATCAGCATTTTGAGAAAGCTGAAAGAGTAATAAAGGAAGAGTAATTCCTACAAATTTAAAAAGGAGTCTTCTTCAGGTTTACAAAACCTTTTCAAAGACTCCTTTTGGGATTAGATGACTACAAAGTCAATTTACTAATGGGTCTTTTCCTGACCTCTGTTTCTTCTGGCCTTGTGAGAATGTCTTCTTCTTGCCTCAACTTTTGCAAGTCTTCCGGTTAATGTCTCTGAAGGACCATAGATTGGATCCTGACCTGCAAGGAATCTGTTCTCATAGTCATTTACAGCCTTGATAATCAGCTTGTATAGACCAATAACGGCGATGATATTTGGAATTACCATCAGACCGTTGAACATATCAGCAAGCTCCCAAACAAGTTCTACCTTTAACATAGAACCGGTCATCAGGAAGCATAGTACGATAACTGAGAAGACATTGATTACCTTGTAACCGAACAGGTATCTGACATTCTGGGCCGCAAAGAAATACCATCCAACAATAGTAGTGAATGCAGCAAAGAACAGACATACAGCAACGAAGCCTGATCCTGCATCACCCATTCCTTTTACGAAAGCAGCCTGAGTCAGCATAATACCTGTGGTCTTACCATCTAATGAGCCGGTTACCATAATAACCAGAGCTGTTGCGGTAAGAACGATAAAGGTATCAATGAAAAGACCAACAATAGCTGCAAGACCCTGTTCTACAGGATGCTTAACTCTAGCTACAGCATGAGCATGAGGGGTAGAACCCATACCTGCCTCATTAGAGAAAAGACCTCTTGCAACACCATATCTGATTGCTTCTTTTACAGTTGCACCGATGACACCACCAGTTGCTGCTGAAGGAGAAAATGCGCCAACAAAAATTGCTTTGAATGTTGGAAGAATTTCTGCATAGTTAGTCAGCATGATGTAGATTGCACCAAGTACATATACTGAAGCCATCAGAGGAACTAATTTTTCAGT
>JAZRAY010000290.1:0-10275 GCA_045634805.1 Succinivibrio sp.
CCTGAATACTCGCAATTTGGTTGAACGATTCATACAAATCAGGTTCAACTAAAATAGGAAGCAATGGTTTTTTATGCTCTAAAGCATAATGAAAATCGATGTTTTTTGCTCTAGATTCATCAATGATGAAATTAAAAGAAACAGGAACGACTATCAGATCAAATTCTCCCTCAAGCTCATCAATATTGGTGTCACATACAGCAACAGTTCCGTGGGCCAGAGCTACCATTCTTGAGCTTTCATCTGTAACAGCTGCGGTTGTTATTTTCACTCCACCTCTGTGCAGTACATCTAAGGCGGCAGTAACCTCAATATCTTCGGTTCCGTTGGTATATAAAATTAAAGCTGTTTTCATAGTTATATTCCTTACCTGTTTTAAGGGATTATTTTTTTTAGGTGATAAATATATTCTGCATTATTCAGAAATTTTTTTTATGTTGTTTTGTCAAAATTATATGAATTTACCTTTCATTTTTAAAAAGTTTCTCTGAAAAAAGTCTATTTATAATCTACCCTTAGTTAAAGAGTGTATTGTTTATTTTTCAAAGGGCAGCCTATGTATCTTGGTATACAGAATCTTGTTATGGAGCTTCAGGAATTACAAAACGGAAGTGTTTCCTATGTTGCCTGTTCTAACCGTAATATTGCTATAAACGTATCCCTATCTTGTCTGTATCATAATTCCAGCGTTTCATATAACCGTTATTTTGTAGTCAGTGATGTGGATAGAGAAGAGTTCTTTATTCAGGGCTATGATCTTGATTACCTGCTGAGAATAGATGCAGAAGTTTTTAAAAACAAAAACAAGAACAATCTTCTGAAAACTCTGGTGAATGACTTTAAGTTCATGAAAATGACCAAGGAGAATTCATTCATTATTGTTCTATTCGACGAGATATCCTTACTTCCTTATGAAGGTAAGGAGCTTGATAAGCTTCTTTCAAAGTTTTCAATTTTCGCTTCAAGATTCAATACTGCAATTTTATTTGTAAGCTTCGGTGAGCATCCTGAAATGCTTATAAAGAAGATCTCAAAAAAGAGTCACTATATTTCAGGTCTTGCAGTATTAAGCTATGACGGAGCTGATTTAAAGCTCGACACCAAGATGTGGCGAAACAATGAGGGCGTATTCTCTCACGGTGAGTCACTGTTAAAGCTTGGTCCAAAGGGCTATGAGTTCAAGATTGACAATAACAGCATTGATAATGCCATTGATAATTCAATCTGTTATACCCATGTGGATGCTCTTGAAATCGATAAGTCTCTATTTAATTCAATACACTTTTACAATACCAATGAGGACCTGTTCACAGATGCTTCTCAGAAGGCTATCGCCGCAACTCTGATTTTCTGTCTGTCCTCACGTGATCAGGTTGATTCTCTGGGTAAACAGATATACGAGCTTAGAACCAAGAGAGGTAACTTCTTAAAGATTATCATTATTGAAAAAGTACCAAAGGTAGAATCCTGTGTAAGATCATTCTTCCTTGAGTGTGGAACCAACTTCATTTTTGAATCAACTTCAAACAGTGATTACATCAATGCAATGCTTCCTTCCTTAAAGTCTATGACCATGAGTAAGGCTTTAAATCCTTCCTTTGAGAACATAGTCGAATCCTATCATCTGGTGGCAAAAGAGGAGAATGGCTTTCTGTATCCGGATGTCTTTGTGAACAAGATTTACTCAATTGTAAGCATGCATATCAATGATGAGAATATTAAGGCATGTCTTCTGATTCTCTCTCCAAAGGATGAGATTTCAATTGAGGAGTGTATTCTGAGATTTTCTCCTAAGCAGGGTGGAGATTACTGTACTGCTATAAATAATGAGCTTTATGTATTTATTCCTCATTATGTTGAGAACAGTTTCCCTGAAATCTTTGGCCAGGTATTAAGCAGTACCTCTATTGAGCTGTTTAAGGCTAACAGAATTATTTCGAAGAAAAACAAGATCCTTGATGAACTTATAGACATCAAGAACAATGACAGAATCTCTCATTCTGATGAGGAGTTTGCGTCAAAAATCCTCAAAGAGCACAGTCTGTACAAACTGAATTAGGAGAGCATATGGAATCAATAGTAATTGAAAAGGAAGTCCTTCTGGTTATTATCCTGTGCGCGGTTCTGTTTGTACCTTTAGGTTTTTATATCCGCGACAATTTTTACAGGATGAAACTGTTTTTCAGAATAGCTCCAAATGTACGTTCTAATCTGAAATCTAAGGGCAGTTTCAGAGATTATCTGAACAGCGGAAAAAATTAAAAACATCAGAATGGCTTATATATCGAATCCCTCCTTGGTTTATGCTCATATGGGCATAAATCCTGAAATTATTTTTCTTTTTTAGTGTTGACAGACACATGATCTGCCTCTATAATGACTTCCGTTTTCACGACAAGGTGAAAACAAAAATTGAGGCGTTCCTCCTTAGTTCAGTCGGTAGAACGGCGGACTGTTAATCCGTATGTCGCAGGTTCGAGTCCCGCAGGAGGAGCCAATCAAAGAAAATAAAAAGCTAGGTATTCCTCCTTAGTTCAGTCGGTAGAACGGCGGACTGTTAATCCGTATGTCGCAGGTTCGAGTCCCGCAGGAGGAGCCACGCACAGAGCAACCTTAGGTTGCTTTTTTTATTTCTGCACTAGATAAATTTTCTCTCTGTTTACAATTCTCTTAATTTTCTTTTAGTGTTAGCATTACTTTCGAAAGTAATATTCATAACATGGCAGTTCTGCCATTCAAAATAATCTTACCGGTTTTTGTTTTATGGATTTCAAGCTACATTCAGAGTTTAAGCCAACAGGTGATCAGCCTCAGGCTATTGAGGCTATTCGTAAAGGCTTTGAACGGGGCGATAAGTTTCAGACTCTATTAGGTGTTACAGGTTCAGGTAAAACCTTTACCATGGCAAACATTATTGCCTCAATGAACCGTCCTACCATGATTCTGTCTCATAACAAGACTCTTGCAGCACAGCTTTATGGAGAGATGAAGGAATTCTTCCCGGAAAATGCGGTGGAGTACTTTGTTTCCTATTACGACTACTACCAGCCTGAGGCCTATGTAGCCGCATCTGATACCTATATAGAAAAGGATGCTCAGGTTAATGATCATATTGACCAGATGAGACTGTCTGCAACCAAGGCTCTTATGGAGCGAAAGGATGTGATTGTGGTCTGTTCCGTATCCGCTATATATGGTCTGGGTGAGCCTGAAACCTATCTTAAGATGATGCTGCATGTCTCTCGAGGTGAGTTCATTTCTCAGGAACAGATTACAAGACGACTCTCTGATCTTCAGTACACCAGAAATGATCTTGGCTTTGCCCGTTCAACTTTCAGAGTAAGAGGAGATGTTATTGATATTTATCCTTCAGACTCTGATGGCTATGCAGTAAGGATCGAACTATTTGATGAAGAGGTTGAGTCTATTAAGACCTTTGATCCTCTCACTGGTGAGATTAAGCAGATTCTTCCAAGAGTTACCATCTTCCCTAAGACTCATTATGTAACTCCAAAGAATATCCTTGATCATGCGGTTGAGCAGATTAAAGAAGAACTAAAGGACAGATGCCAGTATTTCCTCGAGAATGGAAAACTTCTGGAGGAGCAGAGAATCAGAGAGAGAACAACCTACGATATTGAGATGATCAACGAGCTAGGCTACTGCTCGGGAATCGAGAACTACTCAAGATATCTGACAGGAAGAAAAGAAGGGGAACCTCCACCATGTCTTTTTGATTATCTACCAGAAGACGGTCTTCTGATTATTGATGAGTCGCATGTGACAGTACCTCAGATCGGAGCCATGTACAAAGGTGATTTCTCTAGAAAGGAAAGCCTGGTTAATTTTGGTTTCCGTCTGCCTTCTGCCTTTGATAATCGTCCTCTGAAATTTGATGAGTTCAGAAAGCTTCAGCCTAAGACCTTATATGTGTCAGCAACTCCTGCAGAGATGGAATTAAAGGAATCCTCTCAGGTTGTTGAACAGATTATCAGACCTACAGGTCTTTTAGATCCGATTATTGAAGTAAGACCTGTTGCCACACAGGTTGATGATGTTATGAGTGAGATTCGCGAGCGCGCCAGAAAGAACGAACGTGTACTGGTGACCACTCTAACCAAGAAAATGGCAGAGGAGCTTACAGGATATCTCGCTGAGCATGATATACGTGTAAGGTATCTGCATTCTGATATTGATACAGTTGAAAGAATGGAGATTATCCGAGACCTGCGTCTGGGTGAGTTTGATGCTCTGATTGGTATTAACCTTCTTCGTGAAGGTCTGGATATGCCAGAAGTATCTCTGGTTGCAATCTTGGATGCAGATAAGGAAGGCTTCCTTCGTTCTACCAGATCACTGATTCAGACCGTTGGTCGTGCCGCCAGAAATGTTAACGGCAAGGCAATCTTCTATGCTGATAAGGTTACACCTTCAATGCAGGAGACCATTGATGTAACTCAGAGAAGACGTGAGATTCAGGAAAAATACAATCATGACCACGGTATTGTTCCTAAGCAGATTGAAAAGAAGATCCTGGATATTATGGAAGTTGCCATCAACGATACCAGCTCCTTTAAGGTTCCTGACGAGGAACGAAAGAGACCTATGTCCAGAAAGGAATGGGAGAAAAAGAATTCTGCACATAGGATGACTGCTAAGGAAATTACCTCAAGAATCAAGGTATTAACCGACAAGATGGTTGAACTTGCAAGAGAGCTTAAGTTTGAGGAGGCTGCAACTCTTCGTGATGAAATTGCAGATTTGAAGCAGGCTCTGATACTAATGCCGGGCCTTGAGGAGAAGGACTAGAAAATACAGCTGAAACACTTTATTGAAGTGTTTCAGCTTAAAACTGTTACTGGTGTTTCTGGTAGGTCTTGGTTAAAACATCCAGCATGAACTCAAGAACATTCTTGAGATCTTCTTCATCAAGATCTGCATCGGTATCAACTCTTGAGACCTCTGATATAGTAGCAAGATCAGCCAGAAGCTCCTTATCCTTAATCTTCTCCATGGTGCCATCCTCGGCATTGATGCTTAATCCTAATGACAGACCATAGGAAAGATCAGCCAAAACCTGAAGTCTGGTTTTCTTCTCAACAGATGAATCTGGCATTGCAAACAGATCCTCATCTGCATTCTCAAGCTTTGATTCACTATCCATAGCAAGATTTGTCATAGCTGCAACCACAGCTCCTGGAAGAGGCTCTCCGTCATTTAACAGGTTTGAAAAGATGGAGTTGAATACTCTGTTGCCTGGAGTGATACCTTTTGCCAGAGCGCCTAGCATCAGTGCATACCACTGAAAGTGACCATCGTTGATTCCAGCGTTTGTTAAGTCAGACTTAACCTTTGTGTATAAATCTTTATCTGCCATAATCTTTCCAACATAAAAAATATAAAGAGAAGCTAAAACTTCTCTTTAATGACCGACAATTTCGTTAAGTACGCAAAGACCTGTGTAGAATACAGCTCCGACACCAACCGTGAGGTAGTATGCTACGCCTTTGCTTTCCTCGTTATCTTTGTTTTCAGTGTTCTGCTCTTTATCTGCATCCGCCTCATCTGTTTCAGGGGGAGCTGGTTTTAAAAGCTCGGCTCTGACAGGATCCTCTGTAACATTATTATGTGCAGCGCAGCCTGTAATCAGGAGCAAAACAAGACCAAATGCAAGAATAAGCTTATGCATTTGCAGTTTTTAATCCGAAATAAACCTAAATCTAAATGCCGTAAAAGGCTTTTTTATCTGTTTTCTTCAAAAAAATAAGGTGAAGAAACAGAATGTAATGTAATTTTTTTTTATAAATTCAAAATTTTTAAAAAATTATATTATAATTAGTCAAAATTTTTTAGCACCAATGTGGGAAAAATCCTCAGTTCGGTGTATCGCTTTTTCAAAAATGGAATTTAAAAATGCATCCAATGCTTAACATTGCAGTTCGTGCTGCACGTGCTGCTGGTAATCTAATTGCACGCAATATTGGCCAGCAAGATACTTTTGAAGTTGCAACAAAGAATAAAGATGATTTGGTTACAAGCATTGATAAACAGTGTGAAAAAGTTATCGTTGACACTTTATTAAAGGCTTTCCGTGATCATGGCGTTATTGCAGAGGAAGGTGGTGTTCAGGGTAATCCAGATTCAGAATATCAGTGGATTATTGACCCAATCGACGGTACCACAAACTTTGTTCAGGGTATCCCTCACTGCGCAGTATCAATTGCTTTAAGACACAACGGCAAGACTGAAATTGGTGTAGTATTTGATCCAATGGCAAACGAGATGTTCACTGCAGCTCGTGGAAGTGGAGCATTTTTAAATGGCCGCAGAATCCGTGTTGGTACACGTGATTCATTAGACGGTGCTATTATCGGTACCGCTTTCCCAACAAGATATCGTGACAGAATGCATGCTTATCTTGAGCTATTCTCTCGTTTAATCTCAAATTGTGCTGACGTACGTCGTATGGGCGCAGCAAGCTTAGATCTATGCTATGTAGCATGTGGTCGTTTTGACGGCTACCTGGAGCAGGGCCTAAAGGCTTGGGATTTCTCAGCAGGTGATTTAATTCTTCGTGAAGCAGGTGGTATCGTAACCGACTTTATGGGCGAGCCAAACTATGTTAAGAGCGGAAACGTAGTTTCAGGTAATCCAAAGGTTCTACGTGCACTTCTTCAGGTTTGTGATGTTCAGAACCTACCTGCAATTCTAAAATAATCTTTCCATATAAAAACTGCGCCCACTTGAGGCGCAGTTAAAAAAATTCAATTCCTTTTGTTGTTTGTTAACTAAGATCTTTCGGCTACAGGTCCAACTGTAGCTCTTTTATTTCCAAACAGATCCTTAAGCTGAGCTAGGAATACTTCTGCTGTAGCCAGACTATCAACCAGAGCATTATGTGCCTCATATGCAGGGAAGCCTCGTTTTTCTCTGATGGATACGAGTCTTACATCAGGATTTGGTTCATTGCGTCTTAGGTTCTTTTCAATTGACATGGTGTCAAAGACAATAAATGGCAGAGGATCTTTCTCCTCAAGACCTAAGGTCTTTTTAATGAAATTCATCTCAATATATTTGCAGTGAACAAGTACGATTCCGCCTGAGATTTTATCTAAAAGCTCAACTACAGCAACAACCGGATCCTTTCCGTTAATAAGCTGTTCGGGTGTGATCTGATTGATTACTGCTGAATCTTTTTTGATGTATTTTGAATTGTTAACGAAATAGTGAAAGGATGTATTGAAATCAATTGAGTTTTTAACCAGACCGATTCCGCCTATAGACAGAATGTAATTGTCATTTGGATCAACTCCGGTGGTTTCGAAGTCGATTGAGGTGAATTTGCACTGATCAATAAAGCTATCTGAAGAAGGGAGTTCCCTCTCGTAAAACGGTCTTATTTCCTCTGTACATCTTGATGATGACAGGAACTTCTTACACTGTTTACGGTGTTTCTCGATCCTGTCAAATAGCTTTAAGATTTCCATTATAGAACTCCGCGTCCTCCAGAGAATCTGAACAGAGCACCCTTCTGATGCTTAGCAATAATCTGGAAAGCATCTCTCAGGTGGTTTCTTTCAAACTGGCTTAAATCATTAGGAACGATATTGTTAGAGAGTTTCTCTCCGTTCTTCATGGACTTAAGCTGGTGATTGAATCGAACGCTGTTCAGGAAGGTATATGCCTCTGAAAGCTCCTTATACTCTTCTTCCTTTAACAGCTCAGCCTTAACTGCAGCCTTTAATCTTTCATAGGTATCAGTGGTGTCTGACTGGGCACAGATACCATACAGACGGGCCATTTCAATAATCAGATTGATAGCCTGTTTCTTGATGTTCAGATATGGCTTGTTATCTCCGTCCTTGGTCAGAACGAACTGTCTGAAGGTACCTACAGGAGGAGATACTGCTGCAGAGATATTCATCAGAGTGGCCATAAAGCGGCTGTTGTTCTTGGCAGTCTCAATCAGATGCATACGCAGCTGTTTTACCAGCAGGGTATGACCGTAAAGACATCTCATATCTAAAAATACAGAGCTTGATAGGATAGCATCCTGGTCTGTATCTGAAATCCACTTGGTATAGTATGACTTCCAGGTATCAAGACTTGCCAGCCAGCGAGGATTTGATGCCATGAAATTACCGTCACACAGTGGGTATCCGCACTTATCAAGATTCTCGGTTACAAATTTAGCAAGCTTTACAAAGTATTCTCTCTGTTCGTCTGTAAGCTCGGTCTTGGTAATAATGCAGTTATCCTGATCAGAGAGGAACTGAACTTCTGAACGAGCCTGAGATCCAGCTGCAACGAATGCATAGTCAACAGGTGCACGTCCGAGCTGATCCTCTGCAATTCGAACAAAGGCCTGAGCAAAGTTATCTGCAATATGGCTCATAACCTTCTGGATGGTATGAGGCTTAACGTTGGTTGTAACAAGAGTTTCAAAGATTTCTTTTTTCTGTTTTGACAGAGAAATGATCTTATCCACATCCTTTGCTGTCTGAAGTTCCTGACACAGGTAAACAGTCTGCAGCTGAGAATTCTGCAGCAGACTGGTGGTTGAAACTGTACCGAATACCTTGTTGTTCTTCATGACCGGAATGTTCTTAATGTCGTACATAACCATCATTTCTAAAGCGTCATATACAGACTGATTAGATTCGATGGTCATGAGGTTTCTGGTCATGATTTCATTGATAGGGGAATGGATATCCATACTCTTGGCAACAGCCTTAAGAGTGATATCTGATTTGGTAACTACACCTTTAAGTTCGTCATTTTCAATAACCACCGCCATATCGGTATTGTGCTCACCAAGCTTGATGGCTGTATCAACAATAGATGTTGAAGGTGTTACTATGGCTAGGTCGTGATCGCAGACTGAATCAATAGATTTAAAGGTTGATGACTGTTTTTCCTCTTCTGAGATTTCATCAGCATAGTTATGAGATGATGACAGACGAACCCACTCCTTAGAGTCGAAGTAATCGCCTACAGCCTTATTCTTTTCAATTAAATAGTGAAGAACGGTTCTTGGAAGCAGATAGAGAAGGGTGTTTTCAAGGAAAACTGCCTTATAGTCACTCTTTCCTTCCTTATCCATCTGAGTGAAGCCGAAGGTATCACCAACACTGAATCTTCCTCTTAGTGAGCCGTCATTCTTGTATCGGGTTTCAACAACACCCGCTCTAACCATGAACAGACCGGCACCAGCCAGTGTTTCATCCTCAAGTACATCTCCTGGGGAATGATAGGTAATCTGAATCTTGGTTGCAGTAGCATCTTTCTCAAGTTCACTCAATTGAGAGAAAGGGTATGTTTTGGAAATGAATTCATATATGTTTGGTAATAGAGACTTATCCATGGCCACCCCTCGTTAATCTATGAGTTAAGTCTAGTGCAAAATAAAATATTATTCTTAAACAAGGTTCTTGTTTCAAAGAAAATCATTTGATTTACGCTCTGTTGTAGAATTGTGTTGATTTAACATTTTTCAATTAACCAACTTTTTCTAGTTTCAATTAGTTGAAGCTTCTTATAACTTATTGAACCATTGATACGTTCACCGTACACGGTGCGTATATCAAACGCTCCACTTGTTCTTCGACCATAGATAAATCCTATCTTTCCATCAATCTTAACCTTGTCGAAGAGTCTGAAACCTTTTACCGTATACGGTGCTTGGTTCAACTTTCTTCGACCACCTTTAAGAGTTTTGAACTTATGAATCTGTCGATTATGACATCTAACATTTTTCATCATATAAACATCACTTGGTAAAGCTTGCGGTGTACCGCAAATGCACCGAGCATCAATATAATGATCTTTCTTTAGATGATATTTCTCTCTTAAATGCTTGGTTATGTAACCATAAGTGCATTTAACACATGGATATTTATTGCAAAGTTCTTTGAAAAAGAAATTTCGCATCAATCCCATGAATGTTTCTGCTTTAAAAGATTTTCCTCTTTTAATATCATCTAAAGAAATCAAACCTTTGTGATATTTCGTGTGACACGAATCACACAAAGTAACCAAATTATTAGGAGCATCGCCACCTATTAATCTTGATTCAAGATGGTGAACTCGCAAAACTTTGTCTTTAGACTTACCTTTGCAACATCTACAAATATATCCATCTCTAGCTAAGACATAAGCTTTTACATTCTTGAATCCTAATTGATCACCTTGCTGATACTCAGCACCTTTGATATCAGGATTCTTGATTTTCTGAATATCAAAACTCGCAATTTCTACGACAATTTTACCTATAGG
>JAZRAY010000291.1:0-5825 GCA_045634805.1 Succinivibrio sp.
TTCTTTGTAAGGCAGAATTTTACCAGTGCGCCTAAGCATTTCTTTCACAAGCCATCCATCTGTGTGATTGCTCAGGGAAAAAAAGATATGTGTCTTAATGACAGACACTATATTTATGAGCCTGGCGACTATCTTCTTTCATCTGTCAGTCTTCCTCTGACGGGAGAGGTTGTGGAGGCCGATAAAACAAAACCTTATTTATCCATCAAACTTGAGCTTGATATTGGTGTACTGGTGGATATGATTTCAGAGCTTAAATTAACCCCTAAGGCTCCTGACACAGACTGTGCTTCAATAGAAGTTGGAAAGCTTGATGAGCATCTTATAGATGCAATTTACAGATTATGTTCGTTAGTCGAGCGTGGTGAAGATGCTTCATTTCTTTGTCAGTCCTATAAAAGAGAGGTTTACTATTTTCTTTTAAAAGGTGAGCTTGGTTCGCTTTTAAGTCAGTTTGCCATCAAGGGGGGCAATGCATCTCAGATAAGAGAGGTTATAAGAGAGATTACAGACAACTATAATGAGCCTTTAAGTGTTGAGGCTTTAGCAGACAAGTTTCATTTCAGTGTCCCGACTCTGCACCGCCATTTCAAGAACTTTACGGATATGAGTCCGATTCAGTTCCAGAAAATGCTGCGACTACAGCAGGCCCGACAGCTGATGCTCAGTGGTGATTTTAATGTGAATTCAGCAGCCTATGAGGTCGGCTATGAAAGCGCATCCCAGTTCAGTCGCGAGTATGTTCGTCTTTTTGGAAACCCACCAAAAGAAGATATCAAGCGATTAAAAGGTATTGTTTAATTCTTTTTTGATAAAGGATTTTTTTATGAAGAAAAACTTGTTGGTCTCTGCTGTTGTTATTTCCTTATTATGTCATGGTGTATCTGCTATGGACTCATCTTATATTGATTCAAAGAATCGTGCTGCAATTGCAGATACTCAGTATTCTGCCTCTCACTCTCAGCAAGGCTTCCCTTTATCACAGAGCGATCCTGAATTCTCTCAGATGATAAAAAAGTATATTTATGCTGATATTGCCTCACAGATAAAACTTGATAAGAAATCAGCTGCTTTGGTGAATACTGTTGCGTTAACTACCCTTGAGGCTGACAGAGAACTTCTATATCTTTCTTTTGATGAGGCTTTAAAACAGGCATCAGTTTCTGAGCTAAAGGAGACTATCTATCACATTACACCATATGTCGGTTTTATCAGAGTCAAAAAAACACTGGATGTCTTAAATGACTATCTGTCAGAGAAAAAGGTCAATGACAAGGAGAAATCATTTACAACCACCACTGATTCAGACCGTTTTGAAAAGGGGCTTGCTTTTCAGGTTGGAACCTATGGTGAGAGGATCAATCAGATGAGAGCTTCCACCCCTGATTATCAGAAGCATCTTCAGGATGATCTTAGCGCGTTCTGCTTTGGAGACTTCTATACCAGAGATATTTTTGATCTTAAACAGAGGGAATTTTTTACTGTTGCCGCCATTGGATCTCTGGGAATTGAACCGCAGTTTAAATCACACGTTGCAGCAACCATTCAATCAGGAGGAACCAAAGAGGAGGTTATCGGAATTATCACCGCATTAAATCCTTATATCGGCTTTCCTCAGACTCTGAATCTGCTGCGTTGTGCCAATGAAGTTTTTAACAGTAAGTAAAAACAGTTAACCATATTGAGGTAATTACTTATTCGTAAAATCCATGAGGAGATTTACTATGAAGTTTACAAAAAACAGTTCAGTTATTGGCGTCCCTTTGATGGCAGTTTTTTTATTCGGTTCTGCACCTGCCTTTGCTAAATCGCTTACAGTCTATTTTTCAAGAGCTGATGAAAATTACTCGGTAGGAGTTGTCGAAGAGGGCAATACTGCAAAGCTTGCAAAAATTATTGCTCAAAGAACAGGATCTGATATAGCTCAGATAATTCCAGAGAAAGCCTATCCAAAGGATTATAAGAGCGCAACTGAGGTTGCAAGCTCAGAGCGCGAGGCTAATGCCCGACCTGCCTTAAAGGTAGATCCTGATGTCAGCGGCTACGATGAAATCTATCTTGGAACTCCTGTATGGTGGGGTGATATGCCGATGGCAGTCTATACTTTCCTTGAATCGCATGATTTTAAAGGTAAGAGTATTCATCCTTTTATCACTCATGAAGGCAGTGGACTTTCTGCTATAGACAGGAAAATTGCAGATAAAACAGGAGCAGCTGTCGGAAAGGCTCTGGTGATGAGAGGTACAGCAGCTCAGAAGGCTGATGAACAGGTTGAGGCTCAGGTTGATGAGTGGCTTAAGTAACCGTCACAGAATATTAGGATGAAATAATATTCGATAAACGAACAAGCCGGTATTTTAATTAGGGATAAAGTTAATGAAAATGAATAAAATTTTGGCTGCATCATTATGCTGTGTAATTCTGTCTGCCTCTGCTACAACGGATTCTGTGACCTATTCGTTTGCGCCTGAGGATAAGGTTTTAGAGCTGGTAAAACAGGAAAAAGGGTCGGCTTTTGCAATTGGCTCTCCTAATACCGGATTTGCTAAGTATTTTACAGGACCAAGCTATGTCGCTCCTGTATCAGATGATAAGAGTGTTCATATGTTTAATGTGACTTTTGCTCCTGGTTCTGTAAACAACTGGCATATACATCATAATTCATGTCAGGTTCTAATAGGAGTTTCAGGAGAAGGCTATTATCAGATCTGGGGCGAAGAAGTAAAGAAAATTGAACCTGGCACAACTGTAACTATTCCTGCTGAAACCAAACACTGGCATGGTGCTGCACCTGATCACTGGTTTCAGCATTTAGCCTATATGCACAGTGGCGATAACATAACTACAGAATGGCTTGAACCTGTTGCCAAGGAAACTCTGGATGACCTAAAAAAACAGTGAAAACAGGTTGAATCTGGTCTATATGACTTTGAATAATGGCACAAGAATTGAGCCAGTTTGAGCCAATGAATTAGTAAAATATTAACCTGTATATCTCTGATACTAATAAATCGGAGATGTATTCTGATAAACAAATGGTAAGCTTTCTTTCAAGACTTCTAAATGTAAAAAAAGACGAGCTCTCCTATGCGGTTCTGTCTTTTTTAATGTTTTTGTGTATCTTCTGCTCCTATTCTGTACTGCGTCCGGTCAGAGATACCATGGGGATACAGGGAGGTGTTGACAATCTACAGTGGCTGTTCACAGCTACTTTCGTCGTCTCCTTTCTGGTACAGATCCCTTACTACTATGTGATTGGCAGAGTATCAAGGAGGATTATCCTGCCGGTGGTTTTTGCTTTCTTTGCCTCAAATCTTATTGTCTTTACGTGGTTTATGGTACAGAAGATTGAGCCATTGTGGACGGGGCGCGCCTTCTATGTCTGGCTCTCTGTATTCAATCTTCTGGTGATATCCTTAGGCTGGAGTGTCCTAAATGATATTTTAAAGTCCTCTCAGAGTAAAAGAATCTTTGCTATTGCAGCGGCTGGCTCTAGCGCAGGTTCAATGCTTGGTCCTGTAATTACTGCCTCGGTTGTAAAATTAGCAGGAGTAGTTCCTCTGTTTGTGGTCTCTTTGATTTTTCTGCTTGCAGCTGCCGTGCTCTCTCAGCTTATGTTTTCTGAAAAGAACAGACTTGAGTCGAGTGTGTCTGATGATACATCAGAGAATAAAAGCAACTATCTCTATAAGGACAGACGCATTGACGGCAGAATTGTCGAAGGCTTTTTAAGTACCTTCAGATCAAAATATCTAAGTCTGATTGCTTTATTTGTAATCCTGGCCTCAACTGCCAATACCTTTCTGTATTTTGGTCAGGTGCGTATTATCGCAACTTCATTTTCAAGTAGAGAAGAGCAGACCTTTGTTTTCTCGGTTATTGACTTCATAGTCAATACTGGAACCATCCTTATACAGCTTTTGGTGACCGGAAGAGTTGCCGAACGCTTTGGCCTCAGGCCTCTTTTATCTCTGGTTCCGCTTCTTATCTTTATCTGTTTTGTAGGTCTTATATTTGCCCCTGTGCTTTCGGTAATAGTACTTGCCATGGTTATAAGAAGAGTAGGAGAGTATTCCTTAGTAAGACCAGGCAAAGAGATGCTGTTTTCTATTGTGGGACTTGATGAAAAATACAAGTCCAAAAACTTCATCGACACAGTTCTGTATCGCGGAGGCGATGTCCTGAGTGCGTTTATATCTCAGGGACTGACCTCACTTGGTGGTCTGGTTCTGGCTTCAGTCGGAGGTTCTCTATTTGCTTTAATCTGGCTGTTAAATGCACTAAAACTTAATTCAATGTTCCAAATGATAAACAAGGAGTCTATATGAGACTTAAAAGAAACTTTCTATTCTGCTGTGCCGGTATTGCCTTATCCTCATACGTGAGTGCTGCAGATCTGCCACAGGGGATACCTGAACTTAAACTCTCTGATGGTACCTCAATTCCTCAGTTAGGCTGCGGAGTCTGGGAGCTGTCAGGTGAAGAGGCCTATCATTCTGTAAGTGAATCAATTAAGCTTGGCTACAGACTTATTGATACCGCTCAGTACTATAGAAACGAGAAGGAAACCTATCAGGCGGTGCTGGACAGCGGTATAGACAGAAAGAATTTCTATATCACTACCAAGCTTAATCCTTCACTTGCCTCAAATGAACGCGCAATCCGTGAAGCTTTAGACAGAAGCCTTGAGAATCTTGGAGGTAAGATTGACCTTATGCTTATCCACTGGCCTTTTTCAAATGATGAGATGGCATGGAAAATCATGGAAGAGTATGTAAAGCGCGGAAAATTTGTCTCCATCGGACTTAGCAACTACTCACCTGCTGATGTTCAGAGAATTCTGAAGATAGCATCTGTAAAGCCTGTACTAAATCAGGTTGAGATCCATCCCTACAATTCAAAGTACGACAGAGTTAAGTCTTATGAGTCGATTGGACTTAAGGTTGAAGCATGGTCTCCTTTAGGTGCTGGAAGACAGGGATTATTAAAGGATCCTGTAATTTTGGAAATTGCAAAGAATCATAATAAATCAGCAGCACAGGTGATTCTAAGATGGGACCTTCAGCGTGGTCTTGTTACTATTCCCCGTTCAAAGAACCCTGCACACATAAAAGAGAATATTTCTATTGTTGACTTTGAACTCACTGCGGATGAGATGAGGAAGATTGACGGTATTAATCGTGATGAAGCGCTGTGGGATATTTAACGAACAGAAGCCCCCACTACTATAGTGGTGGGAGCATGTCACAGACAGAAATGTAAAAGCTTATGTAATGGTATTTGCAGCCCCTATTTCTCAAGAAATGGTTTTATCTTAGCAGTTAAGGGAATAAAAAAGTGGACTATAGGTCCAGTGCACAGAGCTGCAAAGAGAGTGCCTTCTCGAACAGCCTCAATCTGAGTAAATCCTGTCAGGAACAGAGATAGAATCACAGCTGACGACACTAGAAATATATCAAAGAAAGTCTTCACAAAGCTGAAAGTTCTGTTAACCAGCGGATGGAAAATCTTGATGAAATATTCACCAGGAACCATTGCAACATTGGAGGTTACAGACAGAGATACCGCCAGAGCCAGAATTACAGTTCCTGTAACAACCAGAACCCAGGAGAGAATGTAGCTGATTTCCTCTGGCAGAGAGATTCTCAGAAGATTCATTCCAAGATCAATCATAAATGAGAAGAGCAGACATACGGGAATCTGCATTAAAAGGTTTACAGCATGTTTTTTCAGCGGATCCTTTCCGATTGAGATGAACATTATCTGAAGAACAATCAGAAGAATATTGAAGATCAGAGTTGTTTCACCAAGAGTAAAGGATGAGT
>JAZRAY010000292.1:0-8844 GCA_045634805.1 Succinivibrio sp.
AAGGATGCAAACCGCAGAGGCATGCTGACCAATATCCTCTCTCACATGACCGGCGGAGAGAAGAACTATCATGAGCTTAGTGTAATGGACTTCAATTCACTTGAGTCTGTTGTAAAGAATATTCGTGATAATTCATACACCTTGCGTGAAGCCGGGAAAACTGATCAGGAGATTCAGCAGAGCAATAAGGAATATCTTGATACTCAGCTTCAGGCAATCGAGCAGAAATCCCGTCTTATCAACACTAAACTTAACAATTCTCTGGGGCAGAAAGAGGCTCTGTATGATACGTCTGTAAAAGAGATTCAGGCCAAGCTCCATGAGCTTGATATTGAAAAGATGAGAAAGGAGCTTAAGCCTCTTTTGGACCTGCGTAAGTTCTATGAACAGAAAATTGCTGAAATTTTCGACCAGAAGAAAGCTATAGAAAGCAAAAAGGATTTAACTCAAGCAGATCTGCTGAAGTTAAATAATCTTCAGGCACAATCAGATGAATATAAGATAAAGCATGATGAGACTTTAGAAAAAGAAATGCAGCTTGTGGAGGATATTAATTTTGAGGAATCTGAGCTTAAGAAGGAACAGGCGGAATTAAACAAGCCACAGGAACCTCTGCAGGTTGAAGGTCAGGGAAATAACGCTCCACAGGATCTTGGTGAACAGGGTAAGCACAGTCCTAAGATCAATAGCCTTTATGTAGATTCCATTATTGAAAAGCTTGAGGCTGAAAAGAAGGAGAATCCTCAGACTGTTTCTCAGAAGGTTGATACCAATGTCATTTCCAAGGGCAAAGACACCAAATACAGCCAGAAGGTTCAGGAGCTTAAGCAGAAGATTGAACTTGTAAAGGATGCCAACAAGGATGTTATCGAAAAATTCGATAATGAGCTTAAGACATTAAAGAGCTCTGCTGAAGACGAGCTTAAAAATTACTATGCTGCAGATGATCTGGGCAACAAGATTCTCAATCTTAATAAAGAGTTCACCAAGAACAGGGATCTTAAGAACAGTTATGACGCAAAGGTGGAAAAGCTCAAGGCTGATATCGACAAGCTTCAGAAGAGTCAGTCTCCTAAAGACCAGGAAACTCTGGAAACTCTTAATACAGAGCTTAATACTCTGACCAAGAATCCTCCATATCTGAGTGACGGTCAGATTATGAAGAACTTTATTCTTGATAACAAAGAGGTGTTTGCTTCACTCAATGCTGAAATTGCAAGGCTCATGAAGGAAAACAACTCTTACGATGAGAGGATGGCTCTTCAGAAATCCCCAATAGGAAAGATTCTCAACGGAAAACTTTTAGATATTGTTTATGATATCTGCCGTGACATAGGCTTTGATAAGCAGAAGAGCGACGCTGTTTTCAGAGAGGTTAAAGCCTTTGAGATGCAGAAGAGTGTCACCGGTTTTCTGGGCAATCTCTTTGGCAAGAGTAATTTGGCTCCAAAAACAGATGTGCTTGCAGAAAAGCTTGCTGAGGTTGCAAAGGATATCTCCAATCTGGAGGTTATCAAGGCTCAGAACATGATTGCAGAGTTTTCTATTGCTCTGGATGGTAAAAAGCTTAACTACAAGAGCTTCAAGGAGCTTAAGCAGAAGTTTAATACCATCATGTATAACTTTGAGAATGCAAATAATGTCAACTATATAACCAAGCAGGTACCAGAGCATCTTCGTAACCTGTTAAGCGGTCTTCTCAAAGCCACAAACTCTGATGCCTTCGATGCGGTGCTGGATAAATTCAGACAGTCTCAGAATATCGCTTCCACCATCAGGCAGATAGAGGCGGATATCAAGCCTGGATTAAGTGCTAATGATACTGTGAGAATGATCTTTGCAAAAGCAAACGATAAAGAATCCGTAGATGAGAACAAACCTGTTTTCAAGCTGTTCTCCGAGATTGTAAAGAGCACCGACAGAGAAAAAGTTAAAAAGTATGTTGAAAGCTTTAAGCCATACATGTCCAAGGAGAATTACACCTTATTAGAGGGCCTGTCCGGTATTTTCTCCGGTTTTGTCGGTACAAGATTAGTTAAGACTGAATTAACCAATAATCCTAATGCTGATCTGCTGGCTCTCTTCAAGGAGAAGATGAACTCTGCCCTTAAGGGCTCTCTGGTCTCTGTGCTTGCACTGCTCGAAGCGCAGCTTAAAGCAGATCCTCTTTCAGATGCTTTAAAGACAAGTGTAAATAACTTTAAGGCTGACCCTGAGAAAACCTGTGTGGATCTGCTTTGTACCAGAATTCAGAGCCTCTTTAAAAAGGTTGAAATTCTTAATATCAACAGAAGTCTTGAAAATATTGAGAAGCTTTCCTACGAGGGTAAGCTTGATAAGGATGCTTTAAGAGCAGAGTTTGCAAAAAATCCGGCTCTTTTAGTGGCCCTTCTATCCAATACTACTCCTGATGGAATTCGTATGACCTCTCAGCAGAAGTTACTGCTGTCAGAACTTCGTGTGGCTGTAGGTCCACTCAGAGCTGCCCTGAACAGTGCCTATTCAACTGGAAAACAGAGATTTGCTCTGTCTGAAGAATCTCTAAGAGAGCTGGTAAATAAACTGCTGTATTCCCATGACTATGATCCGATCACTTTGGAGAAGAACAAGTTCAATCCTATTACCAGTGAGCTCAGAAATGTTTATTCAAATTCTCTGACTACTGCTGTTTCACTTCTTCCTAAGGTGGTTACATCTCTTGATATAGATGGTAAAGACATAGGCTCTGCAACAATTTCCGACAATGGTACTGCAGACTACCGTATGGTTATGGGCAGACAGCTGGTACACATTGCTGAAGTTGAAAACGATGAGCGTGATTATGCAAGCAATGTTGAAAAATACTTCCTGGACTTTGAAAAGGAGCAGAAAGCAACAATTGCTGAACAGCGTTCCTTCTGGGTTCATAACTTCCTGGCTGACCTGATTTTTGAGGAAGAAGGAAATCAGTTTGACAAGGAAATTGACAAGCTTGAAAAAGGCGAGGGTAATATTCTTGAACCTGGTTCTAAGATTCAGCGTCTTTTGAATAAACATGCCAAGGCTCTTGCCTATATGATCAAGGACCCTCAGGCATTGAACACTCTGCCTAGCCTGATTAAGGACAAGATCGTCGCTCTTATCGATCAGATAAAGAAATCGGGTCTTGACTTTATTGCCGCAAATGATGGTGAAGATTTCTTTACCGACCAGCAGCTTGAGCAGAGTGCTGAGCTGATCCGCTCCGTCCTGAATTTTGATATTAACAAGGGAACAGCCGAGCTTACTGAAGCTCAGCTTTCAATCAAGCTTTCACTTGTCAATGCAGAACAGGAGCTTGAATCCTCTGTGGATGGAATCCTAGATGAGATTTCAAACATGATCTTTGAGGAGCAGATTGAAGAGCAGGAAGAGCAGCTTGAAGAGCGTCAGCAACGTAATGCACCTGGCGGACAGGGACAGAACGCACCGGTTGGACAGGTACAGAATGCACCTGCTCCTGAGGGAGAAAATGCTCCTTTGGGTAATGCAGAAGCTCAGGGTAATCAGCCAGCTAATAATGCTGACAAGAATGATCCTCTCAATCCAAACTCCACTCTGCAGGATCTGGATAATGCCTCCCGCAGTGACGATAACGTCATGGTGAAGTTCGTCAACAACGTCCGCAAGACCTATTTCACCAAGCTAACCAAGATGGATAAGCTCTCAATGGTAGCTGCAGCCATCAGATATTCAAGAGCCGAAATTGACGGTAAAATTTCTAATGACAAGATGATTGGCGCTGCCTTCAAGGGGGCAGGTCCTATCATGCAGAAACTTCTGCAGAAGACTCCTCAGGAGGATATAAGTGATGATCTCAAGCAGTCATTCTCTGATATGAAGAGTAATCTTGCTCCTATTCCAGAAAATGTGGTTCAGGCTCATCTCTTACAGATTGTCAACAATTCTGAGGGCAAGATTAAGAAAATCGAGATTGAGCGCTCTTTAGGTGCCGCTTCAGTTGGTGAGGCCTTCCTCTGCAAGGTTTATACAGCTGACAAGCCTCAGGGTGTCGACTGCGTTATCAAGATCCTGCGTCCAGATGTCATGAACAGGGCTCATCGTGAACTTGATATCTTCAGAGAGGCTGCCAAGGATATTCCTGGCATGGACGTAACCTTTGAAGGTTCACTAAAGACCATTATGGAAGAGCTTGATCTGACCAACGAAGCTCAGAACGTGGTTTCAGGTCAGCTTTACAGCAATTTTGACCCTAACGTTCAGAGTATGAAGCTCTTTGATCTGGTTCCTCCTTCTACTGATGTCCTGATTATTGAGAAGGCTCCGGGTGTTACCGTAAACAATGTCATCAACTCAATGGAGAATAAACTGGTTGGTGATATCCTCAAACCTGCCCAGGGTCAGTCCAACACTATTCCTGGTGTTGAACTTCCTCTGTTCTACTCAACAGTGGAGGAAATGATCTCTGATCTGGAAAATCTCTCTGTAGATGAAGAGACCTATCAGAACATGCAGAAACAGCTTCTTGATGAATTTGAATCTGTGATTGAACAGAGAAACAATCTGGTTAAATTCTCCAAGGAGTGGGTTACTCAGGGTATCTTTGATACGGGCTTCTATCATGGAGACCTTCATGCAGGTAATATCATGACCTCAAAGGATAAGCTTACCATTATTGACTTTGGTAACTGCGTAAAGCTGACTCCTCTTCAGCAGGAGAATATCCTCAGAATGATGGCTGCATCTTTAGATAAGAATGGACCTATCTTTATGCAGGGCCTTAAGACTCTGCTCTCACCTGAAAGTCTGAGACGTCTTTCTGAAGTCAAGGAGTATAAGGGTGTTGAGAAGACTGTGGAAGAGCATCTGACAGAGGTGATCTCCGCAATCCTGAAGAAGGGTAAGGATGAAGATACCGGTCTTAAGATCAAACTGGTAATGGAGGCAATTCTGAAGGAAGGTATCGAGATTCCTGCTCCTATATACAACTTTGAGGTATGTCAGAACTCTCTGCAGAATACCATTGAAGAGATGAACTCTCAGATTGACTGTATGCTCAGACTGTTCTTAAGACTTGGTTTAGCAGTGGAGGATTCTAATCATTTAAATCTGTCTCCAAGTTCAATTTTTGCCAAGAAAGCTGCTCAAATATTTGTCAACGTTACTAAGTTTAAGGATGCAAGCAAGTCTCTGCTTAAGCTGTATAACGATGAGCTGGATAATCTGCAGAAGGATCCGAATGATGCTTTAAAGAACAAGATAAAGCATGTGGGTGAGTCTGCACAGACACCAAATATCGAACTTGAAACTGATTATCGTGTTAAGAGTGCCTTTAATTTCAAGGGGGATGCTCATTTCAAGGAGCTTTATTCAAACTGGCAGACAATCCGTCTTGCCAACAAGGCTAAAACCGATGCAGGTGATGAGGTATCTGTAGCAGATACTAATTCTGAGAATGAAGCCTTTGAGGCATTCTATACCTATTACAAGGAAAAGCAGACTACCATGATGCAGCAGGAGTATGAACATCTGAAGCGATTCTTAGAGCTTAGAAATAAGCCTGATGAGTCCTTCCTGACCGGAATGGGAGAGGTTCTGCTTAAGTATAAATGGGATGCAATGGGTACGCTTGGAACCTTAAAGTCTATCAAGTATGCCTTCAAGGGAATGTTTGCATAGAAGTTTCCAATGATTAGAGGTTAAAAGACAACTAAGGAGTATTTAATGTATTTCAAGGATCTTATAGCTAAGCTGTCTGAGCTCAGTGGCTTAGCTCTTGAACCTGATATATACGATACCTGTGTGCTTGAGCGCGACGGTATTCTGATAAGTTTTAAATACAGACAGGAGAGTGATGATATTGCGATTTTTGCTCCCGTAACCGATCCGGAAAAGATAGTCCGTCTTAATGAGGCTGCTTTGAGGAAGGCTCTGGAGCTCTGCTACAACGGAGTTGGAACCGGAGGCTGTTTTATTGGTCTTTTTGAGGAGTCTCTGGTTCTGACAAGATATATTCCGCTAAAGGATCTGAGTGTAGAAAGGTTTGCCGAGGTTCTGAATGATTTTGGTCAAACCGCTTCGGATGTACATGATGCGGTACTGGTGGCCTTTCAGGATATTCCTGCAACCGTAAGCAGCCTGGGAAAAGAGAAAATGCTGGAGCAGGGCATTTCTGTCTAAAGCTGTTTTGATGAACACTTAAATAATAAGAGGTGCATAAAATGGATCTGAATCTTGAAAATATTTCCAAAATCAATACAGGAAGCTCTTATTATCTTTCTGATAACGGTGAAATTAAAAAATCTGGACTTCTGCACAAGTTCAAGTGTTTCTTCAATCTCGGTCATTCAAGAGAGCGCGTGGCCAATCTGGTTAATGCCATAAGAAATACGCTGGTAACAGCATCTAATGAAAATGGAAAGACCGAGCTTGATGCTCAGATTAGGAATATTAGTACTAAAAGTGCTCTTCAGGGCAGTGCGATCAAGGCACTGGCGGATCATTTCATTACTACTAACAAGTCGGAAATCCTTCAGAATCAGGCCAAAAAATTCATTACTAAAAAGCTTAATAATTTTATCGGTAATCTCGTTGATGGCTCTCAGGGAAAGATCAAGAATTCTGAGGGGCTTAAATCTCTGTTAATCTCTGCGGTACAGAAATATATAGACAATCCTCCTACCAAGCAAAAAGACGGACTGCCAGTTATTTCTGAAGAGACTCTGCAACAGACCGTAGATAAAGAGCTTTCAAAACTTGGTAATCTTATTAAGTCTATAAGTTTGTCTGAGGCTCTTGGTGAGCCGGATATCAGCGACGATTATGCTGATTATCTTAAATCTGAACTCTCCGAGGTAATAAAAGGGAATATCAGTTATGATGATTTTTCAATCGAGAAGCTTAAGAATCCTGATGAAGCTTACACTGATTCTCTGAATAGTCAGCTTCGTATGGTTAAAAATACTCCAGAGAATAAGGCAATAGTTGAAAGCTTCGTCAAATATGTTTCTGAGGAGTTAAAGGATGATCCTGAGCTTCAGTCTTTTGTTAGAAAGGTTGGCGTGGGAATTCTTGTAAGAGGTGATAATTCACTCCGTTCTTTTGATTCGTTCACTAAAAAAATTGACGGTATTAAAAACAGTCTTCAGGAACTTCGAGAGCTGAACGGCAGTAATCCTAAACTTTATGATATCGGTAAGAGTATTTTGGAGTCGCTTCATGGAGAGTCTTTCCCTAAAGGTGCAATTGCCTCTCAGATGAACTTTATTAATTCAGCAGATCTTTCTGATATAGAGAAAATCAATGCAGGTTCGTCTTCTATGGATCTGCATAAGGCAGTTCTGCAGCTGAGAAATGTAATGAAAGATGCTGCAAGAAATCTTCCTTCCAAACTTTCTGATACAGGTGAAGATTACATGCTTGCCTTCAGAGCTCTTCAGATGAATCTGGTGCTTTTAAGACTTAATCCAGAGCAGAGATTAAACCTTCTAAAGGGGCTGGAGAGTGTAAATCTGTCAAATCTGGTTAACGCCTATGAGAAGCAGGCTATCGCTTTTAAGAAGCTTGATGATGTTCCTCAGCAAATGAAATTACTCCGTACCGAAGCTCTTTCTCAGATGAGCTTTCTGTCGATGGATTTTCTTGCAATTCTGCATGGATTTACAGGAACTGAACCTAAAAATATTGTGCAGTCCTTAGGTGCGGCTAACGGGGATTTACTCGCTCAGATTAAAGCTGATACTTTAATAGATGTTGAAAATGAAGCTCAAAGAAAGCTTTCGATACATTTCGACACTAATCTCAAGGGAGAACACATTGGATTACTCAGAGATAAGTTTACACAAATCTCATATAAACAGAACTTTAATGATTCCAAACGTCCTTTTGATCCAGCAGAGATCTTTTCTGCCTCTATAGAAAAGGTCGCTAATAATATGAATAAGTGGAATATTATTTCCTCTATGATCTCCTTTAGTAACGGCAAGCTTGAGGACACCTCATTTTTCAAGGATCTTTCAAGACTCAATATCAGAATTGCCGGTCAACCTATGAGTAATGAGCCTCAAAAAGCTCTGGATCAGATTACTCAGTTTGTATTCAAGGGAAAGAAAACCAGTTTTGAAGGATTAACTGCTGAGGAGAAGAACCAGATCGGTATTGTTATAGGAATGCTGAGTCAGGAAACCTCAAAGACCATTACCGATGGTGTTCCAATTGGTCTGAGTGATAATCATGATAAACCTCTGTTTAACACATCAGGTGGCCCTCAGAGTGAAAAAGCGTCAATTGATCTGGACTTAACTGATTCTGATGAAATCCGCGTTACCTGCAATTACGAGCAGGATGCTACGATTTTACATTATGATGGTCAGGATATACGTCTGAATCCAGGTACCAAGGTTAAGGGCAGTTTTAAATTCCATATCTATACATCTGAACTTTCAAGACTTGGAAAGCTTGATTACAAGTCTCTGAACAATACTCCTGCACTTAATATATTTGCAGAGATCGGTCCTGAGAACCAGGGAAATAATACTCGCAACAAGATGGAGCGAATAATTGGAACCTTCCCAGAGGATCTCGTACCAATAATCAGATTGGATTCTGAGTACTCAATCGTTGAGCCTGATTTGATACAAGAATGATTTCTGAATAATACTTAATGATTAAGTCGGAACTCAGCCTGATTAACAGTCTCGCTGAGTTCTTTTATGTCTGTCTTAGAAGTGTCTGTGTCTTTCATCTTTCTATGAAACAGATAATACTTCTGGCTAATCCTCTCCTTACCATATACCGGATTATTTCCACTCATCCTTTCCTGAAGTCTCTTCTTAATTGGTGTTGCACTATTTTGGAAGAAAAAAG
>JAZRAY010000293.1:0-1821 GCA_045634805.1 Succinivibrio sp.
TGTTCTGAATTCGATCTTTGGACTTAGTTGTCGATTCTCAGCATTACAGCCTTTGAAATATCAACCTTATCCTTGTGCTTTAAGGTAACAGACCAGCCGGTACCTGGAGCTACATCAAGAGCCTTGCCGTCTCTTTCATTAGCAAGAGAAGCACCATCTAGCGGAATCATTCCCTTTGGTGTGAAAAGGCCAATCTTTGAATTCTTCTCAAAGCGGTTCTTTACATCAATATGTAAGGTACCATCTGTATCCTGAGTCTTGATATCACCGCAGATCTGCCAGTTGCCTGGATTTGGAGAATTGGTCTCATAATCCTGAGTCTTATCTGGACGGTGTGGCTCTAGAAGGGCAGTGGTATAGCCTCTTGATGGGATTGAATTTACGATGGTAAAGCTCTCCTCAGGAATTTCCTTACCCTCACAGATTGCATCGATTGCAAGTCTGTAGGCACGTGAAATTGCAGCTGAGTAGAATGGAGAGCGAGAACGGCCCTCAATCTTGAGTGAATCAACACCGATTTCAATCAGTCTCTTTAAAACAGGAAGAGTGCACAGATCCTTTGAGTTCATTAGGTATGAACCGTTGATATCCTCCTCCATTCTCATCCACTCGCCTGGATGATGCATGCTCTCTTCAAGCTCTGCTGAAAGGATGGTGCCGTCATCAGCCTCGAAGGTGGTAACATCATCAGCGGTTGCACTGTGAACATTACGTACCTTAAAGCCATATCTGCAGGCATTGTTGCAGGCACCGATGTTGGCATCACGGTGTGAGAGCATACCTGAAATCAGACAGCGGCCTGATACGGCGATACATAGAGCACCGTGTGCGAAAACCTCGATTTCCATGTCAGGGCATTCCTGCTTGATCATCTCAATCTCAGTCAGAGAAAGCTCACGGGCAAGAATACAGCGGGTCAGACCAACCTTCTGCCAGAACTTTACAGAGCCCGCGTTAACAGTATTTGCCTGTACAGACAGATGAATAGGAATATCAGGGTAGCGGTTTCTTACGATATCGATAAGACCAGGGTCTGCCATAATGAAGGCATCAGGCTTTAGCTGTGCCATCTCATCAACGATACGCTCGAAGGCTGCAACACGTCTTACGTGAGGAATAATGTTTAAAACTGCGTGAACCTTTTTACCCTGAGAGTGAGCAAGCTCAATACCCTTGATAAAGTCTTCACGGATGAAGCCGTTGCCTCTTACGCGCAGTGACCACTTAGGCACACCTGCATAAACGGCATCAGCGCCGAAGGCCAGTGCCATTTCAAGATGCTTAAGACTTCCTGCTGGTGCAAGTAATTCAGGTTTCTTATTTATGCTCACAGTCAAATATCTCCAGTAGGTATAATGACAGTTCGGTTAAAAGTTCGCCCTGCAGTACAAGTATAGACTGCATATCTGCAATTTCATCCTCTGATTTCTCGCTTAAGTGATGCTCAAGATAGATATCAGTTGGCTTTAATCTCTTAACCGCAATCTCTGAGGTTAATGAGAGCTCAAGTGAGTCATCAAAGGTCAGACCGATTTCGGTTGCAATC
Organism: Succinivibrio sp.; assembly: GCA_045634805.1. Taxonomy (GTDB): domain Bacteria; phylum Pseudomonadota; class Gammaproteobacteria; order Enterobacterales; family Succinivibrionaceae; genus Succinivibrio. The sequence continues at coordinate 1,547 of JAZRAY010000293.1, forward strand.
TTGCCTGCATCTAAATGAACAGAGATTTCCTCTGAGATCAGATCCTCTTTTGAGGCACGGATAACACCGCCATCCTCATCAGGGCTCTTTAGGGTTACATCAGAGCCGAAGCTAAAACGTGAAGGAAGCTTGTTCTCCTTAAGCCATCCGGTCATGGTTGAATCAACCAGTACCTTAGGAGACAGAAGCTGAGCAGGGAAGCTTGAGAAAGCCTCACGCAGCATTGCAAGAGCACGTTCTGCCTTTTTAGCTGAGGTTGCACTTACGCCTACAAC
>JAZRAY010000294.1:0-3114 GCA_045634805.1 Succinivibrio sp.
TCTTTATAGCGGTATGGATGCTCTAAAAGCTGTTCTTTTACAGTTTTATATCTTGCAATAACTGTTTTGATGGATGACTGTGCAAGCTGAGATTTAAGTCTAAACTTTCCTCTTATATTCCTGTACAGTACTTTATTGAGACTGAAGAAGTTCAAGTCAAAGAAATGGGTAAAAACATAGTCTGAAATAAAATTACATGCCTGTCGATACTGCTCCGTCATCTGACGTAACAGTGTTTCCTGTTCTGAAGGTACATTAATTCTTATTTTTAATGTTTTTGTAAATATCAAAACAGTTTTCTCCAAGCCATATAATCCCTATATTCTAACAGTTATTGTAAAGAAATTCTTTAAGATATATAGCCTGAGTTGGCAGAGCTCCTCCTCAGACTATAAGTCTGAGGTTTCCGCTCTGCTATTTTTTTGATGAATAGTACATGTCTGAATTAAGGTTAAAGACTGTTTTCAGTCCGTTTCTCTAATAAAAAAAACTAGGATTTTACTCCTAGTTTTTCTATCACACATACACTTGCTAAATCTTGATAACAGACTTTGTTTTAGCATCTGATTTGGTTCTCAGATACTGGGTCATACCAATAGCCTTGATCTTGTTAATCTCGGTCTGTGCTACATCAATCATAGACTTTAAATCAGAGGATATATAAGCTTCAGGTACATCGAAGCTTTCGTCTTCGTCAAATACCTCTCTTGGTATAACCTTATGATCTACATGTACTTCCTTTGCTGTAGCGACGTCTAATTCTGCGACACCTTCTTCAATGCGCAGCATATCTTCTGCGGTTAACATATCACATACCTCATCGACTAGTTTTTATTAAATAATATTAATTCTCATTAATCATTATAGATAAGGTTTTTTAGATTAATACGGCGAAAAATATGTATTATTTATGATTGGAGATAAGATCAAAAATCCATAAAAATCCGTTAAAGTTTTCAGAAATTCTGATTTACTTAAATATTGAAAAAAAATTAATCAGGAAATTCAGAAAAATAGAAAAAGCGATTTTGATATAAAAGTTGAGGGGAGCAATATTTGTGCACCAGGGAAAAATCCTAAGTGCACAATTTAGAAGGAATTTTTATTAACGCTTAGCGATCAGATTGCTCTGATGTAATTCTTTCTTGTATCTCTGAACAGATGCCGCGAAAGCTTTACGTGCTTTACTGTTAATGTTGTAGTTTCTGTTGTCAAGATTGATACGCAGAGGGTTTACCGCACGGCCGTTTACACGGATTTCATAGTGCAGATGTGGACCTGTTGATAAACCGGTATTTCCTGAACGGGCAATTACAGTACCCTGTTTAATTCTCTGTCCAGGTCTTACGTTAATCTTTGACAAGTGCATATAAACGGTTGATAGACCACCTGAATGACGGATGGTTAACCAGTAACCAGCAGATCTTGAGAAGGTTGCCTTATCAACAATACCATCAGCAGGAGCTGTCACCATAGTACCTACAGGTAAGCCGAAATCTACACCGTTGTGTGGACGGGTAATACCTGTTACAGGATGTCTTCTTGATGGATTAAATGGAGATGTGACTCTCACACGTGATCTGAATGGGAATCTTGAGAATGAGGAATGAGTTGCATTCAGACCTTTCTCATCATAGTACTTACCGTCAGCTGTATTCAGGTAGCTGGCAATCTTACCGCCTTTAGCCATCTGGAATTCAACTGCACAGATTTTTCCCTTGCCGTTGGAATCGGTAAACAGAACTCTCATGGTATCACCAGCCTGAATATTTCTTGAGAACTGGATCTTACCCTTGAACATCTGAAGAATTCTGTTGATTTCTGTATAAGTTATACCTGCCTGATTAGCTGCAGTTGAGAAGGTCTGTCCCTTGTTGATGGTAACCACAACCAGACGGCCTCTCTTATTGCCTGCAGGAACTTCCTTCTTTTCTTTCTGTTCTGCTGCAACTGATGGTACTGCCTGCTTTTGTGCAGATGCAACAACCTTTGTATCAGTCTTGGCTGAAGGTGCTTCTGCTAAAGCCTTTGCAGCATTAACTGCATCATCATCCATTACGTAAGAGCCAATCTTTTCTCTGGTGCAGGCGAATTTACCGGTGTTATCAACCTTGTAGAAACGCAGCTGTTCCTTATCAGAGACTGGTTTGATGAAAACAATCAGCTCACCCTTGCTGTCAACCAGGAAGGATAGCTTCTCACCAATCTTCAGAGAATGGATTTTCTTGGATTCAGGCTTGTTGTTCTCAATGATGGTAGCAAGTGTTGATGCTGGAATGTTCAGGTCTTCAAACAGTGATGAAATACTGTCACCTTTCTGTACATTCTCAGTAACCCATTTGGCTCCGAATGAGTCAGCATCTGTCTTGTCAGTTTTTGATGCCAGAGCAGAAACTTCCTTATCCAGCTGATCATCTGAGTCAGCCAGATCTGCCTCATTAAGAGTATCATCGTAGTTTTCGAACTGCTCTTTTGATTTGTTTGAGGTAATACCGAAAGCCTGTGCCAGAGGAATTTCTTCGGTTGGCTCAGCAACATTGCTTGCGATTACTTCATTTGTTTCAGGCGCAGCTTCCTCGGAAGAGAAGCCTGAGAAATTGTATAAGTTCTGATTGGTAGCGATTGCCAGCGATAAGGCCAGGGCAATAGTAGAGAAAATTGCCTTATAGTGACCTTTTGATAGAGGTCCCTTCCATGAGGAATTTGCAATCGCCTCTTTTGAAACGTAGTCTTCTGAAATCATTCTTGTATCTTGCCAGAAGTCTTTTCTATTTATAATTCTACTATCCACAACACAATACCTTCATCGACCTACATGCACCAAAATGCCTGCTGGTAATTTTTGCGGTAGTTAAGACTTCTTTAGTTATATTCTGCTAAATTATTGTATTTGGTTATTATTATATCATACATCTTCAGTATAAGTGGCTTAATGCCATAATTTACAAATACTTTTTAATGTTTATACATTAAATTATGACGCAGCGCAAACTTTTAGCTAATTTTTTCTAATTTTTTGTAAAATTTACAGTGTGAATTCTGAAATTATTATAAGGATAAATAGGCTTAAATAAGCGGTTTGTTTTGGCTTTAGATCTAAAAAAACAAACATCC
>JAZRAY010000295.1:0-7222 GCA_045634805.1 Succinivibrio sp.
ACTAAGATTTTCTGTCCCATCTATTATCCACGGAGAATCAAATCCCTTAGCTCCAACCTGACTGGAGAATGATAATCCAGTTAAGATGATACTTACCGCAACAGTAAGAGGCTTAATACGAGGAGAACCCTTCTTATAAAGACCATCATTTGAAGTTATATTCATCAGTCGATCTTCAAAAGTAAAATCTTCACATTTATTTAAGGTGGACTTTTTCATCGTAACTCCCCCTTGCCTCAACATTTACTGAAATTTCAAACGGTCAAATAAAAGCTTAACTAACTTAAATATCGGTGAATTTTCTGAATTTGTCAGTTTGGAGTTATCTTTTTTTAGTTTATATCTGTATAAGATCACAGTTTTACGTGAGTACAGGAATTTTTAGTGCATCTATATGGGACAGTAATAAAACGTGCGGAGAGTTAGAGTTTTAGTTTTTTCAGATAAATACTGAGAGGTGTCTAACTTGAAAAAAATAAAATCCTCGGCTTTGTGGGGCCGAGGATTAGAGCTTTTCACAATAGTTACACAGAAGGTTCTGTGAATGTGAAGTTACATTCTCTTGTAACCTTCCATATATAACATTTCAAGTGCAATAGAAGCACCTGCTAATGCAGTGATATCAGCGTGATCATATGCAGGTGATACTTCAACAACGTCCATACCCACAATATCAAGATCCTTCATTGCACGTAGAATCTTCATGATCTTGTCTGTAGTCATGCCGCCAACAACAGGAGTACCTGTGCCTGGAGCATATGCAGGATCAAGACAGTCGATATCAAAGCTGATGTAGCACTTGTTACCGCCAACTCTCTCATGAATAGCAAGAGAGATGTCCTCAACAGACATATCGTTAGCAGTAGCACCATCAAGAACTAAAAAGCCGTCCTTCTCATCGAACTCGGTACGGATACCGATCTGAACAGACTTCTTAACGTCAATCAGCTCTTCCTGTGGAGCATGATAGAACATGGTGCCGTGATCGTATGCTGAACCGTTTGAATAGGTATCTGCATGAGCGTCAAAGTGGATTAGTGACAGCTTGCCGTATTTCTTTGCATGAGCGCGAAGAAGTGGCAGGGTAATGAAGTGGTCACCACCGAAGGTCAGCATCTTCTTACCTTTGGCCAGAAGCTTGTCAGCATGCTCTGTAAGCTTGTTTACCATATCCTGGTTGTCACCGAATGAGTAAACAAGATCACCGCAGTCAACAATGTTCAGCTTATCTAAAACATTGAACTTCCATGGGTAACGGCAGTGTTCCCATGCAAGCTGAGTTGAAATCTGACGGATTGCATTAGGTCCAAAGCGTGTACCTGCACGGCCAGAGGTGGCCATATCAAAAGGAACACCTGTGATTACAACATCGGCATCACTGTCATATGGATCAAAGTTCAACGGTGTACGTAGAAATCCAAAAGCATTTGATACCAGTGAAATATCGGTTTCGTGATTTAATGTCTGCATTTAGTCTTCCTCTAGATAGGTATAACCATATAGACCTGATTTAAACTCCTCGATGAAGGCACGCTGTGTCTTTTCATCAAGATTATTCTGATTTCTTAAAACCTCATTGCTGAATTCGTTCAGAAGTTTAGAAGGATCTAACAGTACATATCGTAGCATATCTGCAACGGTACTGCCTTCATCTGATAAAGAAACGCTGACTTTTCCGTCGCCGTATGCGTAAACATCGTAAACTTCAGTGTTACCGAACAGGTTGTGCATGTTACCCAGAATTTCCTGGTAGGCACCAACCATGAAGAATCCAATCATAGGAGGATTATCCACGTCATACTCTGGGAATGGCATGGTGTTGGAAATATCGTCGCCTTCAACGTACTGAGAGATTGCACCGTCTGAATCGCAGGTGATATCAAGCAGTACAGCACGTCTTGTCAGTGGCTTGTCCAGATTCTCTAAAGGCAGTACAGGGAAGATCTGATCGATACCCCATGCATCTGGCAGAGACTGGAACAGTGAGAAGTTCAGGTACAGCTTGTCAGCCATTCTCTCATCAAGCTCATCAATCAGAACGCGGTGAGACTTGTTGGTTGGATCTAAAGCCTGCTGAATCTTCTTGCAGATACAGATGTAGATCTGCTCAGCCTTAGCTCTCTGCTGCAGGGTAACGTCACCTGAAACATAGCCCTCATGGATTTCCTGAAGATCGTACTGAGAGTCATGCAGCCACTCGCGAAGTGATCTTCTGATTACATCCTTGTGCATCTCTTCCCAGGTTTCGAACAGGTTGAAAAGAGCGCGAGGTGATTCTGGCAGAGGCTTCTCTGGAACTGTAAATTCGTTACGCTCAATACCGATGATGTTTGAAACAAGAACTGCGTGATAAACAGTCAGAGCTCTTCCTGACTCGGTCAGAATCTTTGGCTCTGGAAGATTGTTCTCACGGCAGGCATCACCGATTGTCCATACGATGTTGTTTGCATACTCCTTTAGAGAGTAGTTTACAGAGCAGTCAGTCTGTGAACGGGTGCCTTCATAGTCAACACCAAGACCGCCGCCAACATCGAAGTACTTGATGTTTACACCAAGCTTTGACAGCTCTACGAAGAACTTTGAACTTTCTCTTACACCGCGGGTAATATCGCGGATGTTAGACATCTGTGAACCTAAGTGGAAGTGCAGAAGCTGAAGCCACTCCAGCTTATCGTGCTCTTTTAAGGTTGCAACCAGCTTTAATACCTGTGCAGCTGCCAGACCGAACTTTGAGCTTTCACCACCTGATGACTGCCACTTGCCTGAACCCTGAGATGCAAGACGTGCGCGAACACCCAGTCTTGGCATAACATCAAGACGCTCTGATTCCTCAAGAACAATCTTAAGCTCAGACATCTTTTCGATAACCAGGAATACCCTGTGGCCCATCTTTTCGCCGTCCAGTGCCATACGAATGTACTCACGATCCTTATAACCGTTACATACAATCATGGACTGATTTCTGCCTGCGTGTGCAAGCACAGCCATAAGCTCGCCCTTTGAACCTGCCTCAAGACCGATTGGTTCAAACTCTGTACAACAGCTGGTGATTGATTCTAGAACTCTGCGATGCTGGTTAACCTTGATAGGATAGATAAGGTTGTAGCCACCCTTGTATCCGTATTCTTCCTGGGCTTCCTTGAAAGCATTGTTAATATCAAAAAGTCTGTTCTGAAGAATCTGAGGGAAACAGAATAATGCTGGTAATCTCTGACCAAGCTTTGATCTTTCCTTTACTAGATCTGCAAGATCAATCTCGGTATCAGTTTCATTTGGGTTTGGATGAACAACAACGTGTCCCTTGCTGTTTACACCAAAGTATTTATTTCCCCACCAGTCAATGTTGTATGCGTTCACAAGTAGCACCTCCAAAGGACGCTAGAATATATTCCTGATTTTTAAGTTCTTTTTTTATTATGACACTGCAGTATTTTCTTAACATTAGGACAGTGTCTTACCCGGCAAAATCCGTCGGGTAAATTTTCCATTAAAATCGCAGAGTTACCTTGATTTTTTAGGGCTTTTATAAATGCGTTAATATATCACATTTGTTTTTATGATTACATAAAAAAAAGCTCCACTTTTTTGTGGAGCTTTCTGATGAAATTTCTAAGCGTGGATTAGAAGTTTTCGTAGTTCTTGATGGTTACCTGCTTACCATCTGCACCGGTAGGTGCGATTTCACCAAGAACCCATGCCTTCTCGCCTAATGAATTCAGAACTTCAACAGCCTTTTCAGCCTCATCTGCTGATACAACTGCAATCATACCTACACCGCAGTTGAAGGTTCTGAACATCTCATAAGCATCAACATTGCCGTTCTTCTTTAAGAACTTGAATACTTCTGGACGCTCCCATGAATCGCCGTCACATGCAGCACAGGTTCCCTCTGGTAGTACTCTTGGAATGTTCTCCCAGAAACCGCCGCCGGTGATGTGTGCTAAAGCGTGAACGTCAACTTCCTTGATTAGCTTCAGAATCTGCTTAACATAGATTCTGGTTGGAGCCATAAGAGCATCTGCAATTAAGGTTCCGTCTGAAAGCTTGTCCTCCAGAGGATTTACACCGCACTTCTTCAGAATTGCGCGAATCAGTGAATAACCGTTTGAGTGTGGGCCTGATGAAGCGATACCGATCAGTTTGTCACCAACCTTTACCTTAGAGCCGTCGATGATCTTGTCCTCATCAACAACACCAACTGCGAAACCAGCAAGGTCGTAATCACCTTCTTCATACATGCCAGGCATTTCAGCAGTCTCACCGCCAACCAGTGCACAGCCGCTCAGCTCACAGCCGTGTGCAATACCGGTAACAACGGTAGTAGCTGTATCAACATCCAGCTTACCTGTTCCATAGTAGTCTAAAAATAAAAATGGCTCAGCACCCTGAACCACAATATCATTTACGCTCATAGCAACCAGATCCTGACCTACGGTTGAGTGTCTCTTAAGATCGATTGCAAGACGTAACTTGGTTCCTACACCGTCAGTACCAGTAACCAATACAGGATTTGTATATCCCTTAGGTAGTCTGGTTAATGCTCCAAATCCGCCTAGTCCGCCAATAACTTCAGGTCTGGTGGTCTTCTTTACAGGGGCTTTGATGCGCTGTACCAGCTCGTCTCCTGCATTAATATCAACGCCAGCTTCTTTGTAGGTCAAATTTGATGCCATTTTAGTCTCCAGGTAAAACTTTCGGTTGAATGAAAAATTCTGTGCGCAATTTTACAAAAATTGACAGGTAATTTCATCTCAAATATGAAATTTCATGTGTCTTAGTATGTGGTAGAATTATGCAGATGAATTTATGGCAAATCAGTAGAATTTTTCTTCAGATGTTTATTAAAACTCCTTATCTTATAAAGAGTTAACTACATCAGAACTGATTGCTATTACAGATATATGCTTTTTGTGTTCATATAATTTATGAACGGGTATTTTCTGTAGATTTTCGGTTTTTCCGAAGGTTTGGTTTCTGTTAAAATCTGTCTTAAAAATCTGATAGATATCAAGTTTTTTAGTGAGCAGACAAACATCAGAAAACAGAAAATATCACCAGATTTTAGTGAATAAAATGCAGAAAATAGGCTTGGGGAATTCAATGAAATTAATTACAGTATTATGTGCAGCAATGCTCAGTTGTGGTGCAAATGCAACCGAGATTTTTGAGACTCCTTTGGACAATGGTATGGACAATGCGATTGTTAAGGCATTCTCTGATGCAACCTCTGCAAATGTTACAGACCCAGCTAATTCCTTATCTCTAGAGGATATCCGTACTACTATTGATACTATCAGCATCAACGGCAACTACCTGCAGGTAAGCTTCAATGATGAGAAGGTAAACAGTCTTCTTTCATCAAAGGGTATCGGTGTATGGAACGGTGAGTCCGGTACAATTGTTGCCTGGATTGCCGATCTGTCCTCAGCTGACTCATCATTACTCTCAGGCGAGGGCAATGCTGACTTTGTTCAGAAACTTCAGAATTCTGCTCAGAAAAACAAGTTAAATATCATGTTCCCTGTAATGGATCTTGATGACGTTCAGCAGGTTAACTCTCAGACCATCGTTTCTCACTCTGATGAAATGATTGCAAAGGCTTCAAAGCGTTATGACGCCAAGTATTTTGTAAGCGGTGTTATGGAGCGCGATTCAGATGCCAACAGCTATTCAGTTAAATGGAATATCTGCGATGCTGAAGGCAAGTCATTAGGCAGCGGTTCAAACAGCGGCGATGCTGATACCGCATCAGAGCAGATGTCTGCTCAGATTGCTCAGGTTCTTATGAACTCATCTAAGGGCGCAGCTGCAGCAGCTGCCGTTCCAGCTGCAACCTCTGCAAACGAGGCTGATACCATTACTCCTGTAACCGGCGACGGCTCAATTGAGCTTGGACCAGTTAAGGGCGGTGTAAGAGTTCTTATTACCGACATTGAGAACGTTGCTGATTATCCAAGAATCAAGCGCATTCTGATTACCTACGGCTATGAATCAGATATTCAGGTTCTAGGTTACAATTCAGAAGGTGTTATCTTCCTGATCCCAACAGGTTCTTCTCCTGCAATTCTAGACGGCACCTTTACTCATGCATCAGAGTTTACCAAGGTTGGTCCTTGGACCTATAGATTCAATGAGTCAAAGGGTACTGCAAAGCCAGCAGACAATGTTGGTTCTGTAACTACCACAACAACTCAGAGAGTAACCTCTTCAATCAATAACTATGGCAATGAGGCCTATACAAAGGAAACCGTAAAACAGACTGTGGAAGTTACCACAACTGTTCCTGCAGCTCCTGCTGGAGATACCTCTAATGATGTTCCTGTGATTACTATTACTGACGATTCAGATAATTCATCTGTCGCTTTAGAGAAATAATCATAATCAGTGAACATTAAGGATAGAAATGGAAGAAAAAAATAAGGTTCCATATCAGCAGGCTTTAGATTTTAAGATTTCAGACAAGAGTGATTTTTCAACCTTTGTTGAAGGTTCAAATTCATATGCGGTATCTTCTCTAAAGCATGCCGTTGAGAACGAGGTTAATGAGTTTTACTACTATTTCGGCCCTGAAGGCTGTGGTAAGACTCATCTTCTGAATGCTCTTTTCCAGCTTAAGTCAGACCAGATCCAGAATGTATTCTTTTTAGATCTGAATCTGGCAAAGACCTTAGGTCCTATGGTTCTGGATGTTGATCTGCCAAAGAACATTCTTCTGGATAATGTCGATGCCATTGCCGGAGATGAGCAGTTTGAGATTTCCCTGTTCGGTCTTTATAACCGCTGGTATGACCGAAGAGAAGGCACTCTGATTATGACCGGAAAGACCTCTTTTGACACTGTTCCGTTTAAGAAAAAGGATCTGACCACCAGACTTTCAAGCGGTGTTAAGTTCCAGCTGAACTACTTAAATGAGGATGAGTGTATTGAGGCCATTACCAAGAGAGCTCAGTTCAGACACTTTAATCTGCCTGAGAATACAGCTACATTCCTGGTAAGACACTTTAACCGCGATATGAGATCTTTAGTTGAGCTTTTAGACAGACTGGAAAAGGCTCAGATTGAACAGTCTCACTATCTGACAATTCCTTTCGTGAAATCTCTTCTTAACCTATAAAAAATGCCCCGAGGGGCATTTTTTTAATCTTATTTTCAGCTTTTCTGCTAAACAGTAGCGTTAGCCTTTTCTGAAAAATTCTTTACGATATGGTTTTTCTCATCAACC
>JAZRAY010000296.1:0-3442 GCA_045634805.1 Succinivibrio sp.
AGTGTAGATACGATTACATCCTTGAAGTATTCCATGCCGCAGGAGGAAATTGAGATGACAATGTATTCGTTGTATTTATCGGCAATAAGACCTGGCAGCAGATCGCCCTCTGATGAGACCAGACGTACACCGTCATTGCCGCGGGCAAAGACTCTTGCTCTTAACTGATTGGCCTGAACTATACGATCATGAATCAGTTCTGCGCTGATTTTGGTGTTCTCATCAAATGACAGTGCTCTGACGCGGATCTGAGAACGTGGACTGTATAGGCCGTATGCCAGAAAGTTCTCCTTATCATCAACTATGGTTACAGGTTCGCCATTTTTTGGATCACCGGTAACAGACTGAATTGCTTTTGAGAAAACCCATGGGTGATGACGTAGTAGAGATTTCTGTCTGTCAGCGTTGAGTTTTACTACAGCTTTTGAAGATGAATCGGTCATAAATTGCCTTTAAATAGTTATGGTTACAATCAAAAATTAAAAAAAAGTTTGTTAGTTAATTCTGGCGAATAATATATTATGGATACTAAGTTTGCACTAAGTGAATGTTCATATATTCTGCGACATTATCTCACATTTTTCGGTTAAATAACGGTTTCATATGATTGCTCTCAAATCCATAAAAAATTCAAGAAATCTTAAAAGAAACGCAATTATTGCATCTGCTCTGATTCTTGTCGGCGGTTATTTTGTATTCACATCCTGTTCAAAATCAACTGTAAACTACATGACAACCACAGCCCAGATTCGTGATATTTCTAAAAAGGTTTATGCTACCGGAACTATTGAGGGCTCTACCATGGTAGATGTAGGTGCTCAGGTTTCAGGTCAGGTTATCAAGCTGTATGTAAAAACCGGAGATGAGGTTAAAGCCGGTGATTTACTGTGTGAAATCGACCCTAAGCTTTTAGAGACTTCACTTAAGACTGCAAAGGCTTCTGTAGATATTATTGATGCTCAGATTGCATCAAAGAATGCTGAGCTTAAAAAGCTTTCTTTGGAGAATTCCCGTCAGAAACGTCTGGTAAAGATGGATGCAACCTCAAAGCAGGATGCTGAGGCTGCACTTGCAAACTATGATATGGCCAAGGCTGCCTTAGATGAGCTTAAGGCTCAGAAGGAAAAGGCTCAGCTTTCTGTGGATGAAGCTGTAACCAACCTAGGTTATACCAAGATTTTAGCTCCTATGGATGGAACCGTATATGCAACAGTGGTATCTGAAGGCCAGACCGTTAATGCCAATCAGACCACTCCTACAATTCTGCGCCTGGCAAATCTTGATACCATGAAGGTTGAAACCGAGATTTCAGAGGCTGATGTTGTCAATGTCAAGCCTGGCATGGAGTGTACCTTTACTATTCTAGGTCTTCCATACAGAACCTTTAAGGGAACTTTAGAGTCAATCGCTCCTGCTCCATCAAGCTATGAGTCATCAAGCTCCTCGACTTCATCAAGCTCTTCAAGTTCATCCAGTTCCTCAACTGCGATTTACTATAACTCAAATATTCTGACAGAAAATAAGGACAGAACTCTGCGTATTGATATGACTGCGGATGTGGTGATCGATATTGCCGATAAGAAAGGTGCTCTGGCTCTGCCTTTATCAACTCTTCGTTCATCCCGTGAGGATGTGGCAACTGTATATGTTTTAGAGGGAGCCGACAGAGTTGTTGAAAAGACCATTAAGACCGGTCTTAAGGATGATCAGTATATTGAAGTTATATCTGGTCTTACTTCAGATGACAAGGTTGTAATCGGCGATGATGTAAAGACAGCGGAAGCGGCAGCTGCTGAGAACGGCAGACGCAGAAGAGGTCCATTCTAATGGCACAGCCTATTCTGAAACTTGAGAACATTACCAAATCCTATGGTAGTGGAGTGGCAAAGGTTGAAGTTCTGCACGGCATCAACCTTACCATAAACCGTGGAGAGCTTGTTGCCATTGTCGGTCCTTCAGGCTCCGGTAAATCCACTCTTATGAATATCATAGGCTGTCTTGATACTCCAACTACAGGAAGCTATCAGGTAGACGGCAATGATACCTTTAATATGCTGCCTGATGAACTTGCAGCACTGCGCCGAGATTTCTTCGGCTTCATCTTCCAGCGCTATCATCTTCTAGGTCATCTGAATGCTCAGGAGAATGTGCAGGTACCATCTATCTATGCCGGTATCAAGGAAGATTCACGTTCTAAAAAATCAGTCGAACTCTTAACCAGACTTGGTCTTGAGGATAAGACTCTTAATAAGCCTTCCCAGCTTTCTGGCGGTCAGCAGCAGCGTGTTTCCATTGCCCGTGCTCTTATGAACGGCGGTCAGATTATTCTTGCTGACGAGCCAACCGGTGCTCTTGATTCCAAGTCCGGTGCTGAGGTTATGGATATTCTGACCTCTTTAAATGCACAGGGACATACTGTAATCATTGTTACTCATGATCCTAAGATTGCAGCTCATGCTCATCGTGTGATTACCATTAAGGACGGTAATGTTGAGTCTGACAGTATCAATGAGTCTGTATCTGACCATCAGGATGTGGCTGAGAATAAGGAGATATCTCTTGGAGATGAGATTAACTCCTTCCACGCCTATTTTGACCGTTTCCGTGAAGCCTACGTAATGGCAATCAGAGCTATGATTTCCAATCGTATGCGTACTCTTCTGACAATGCTCGGTATCATCATCGGTATTATGTCGGTGGTCTGCGTAGTGGCCCTGGCTCGAGGAGCTTCTGATAAGGTTATTGAGAATATCTCCTCCATGGGTACGAATACCATTACCATCATGCCAGGTGAGAAGATGGGCGATATGCGTTCTGGCAAGGTTAGAACCTTAAGTGTTAAGGATCTTAAGGCCTTAAAAGGTCAGCCTTACTGCGATTCAGCTTCGCCAACTGTCCAGACTTCATCCACAGTAAACCGTCTGAATGTTGAGGCCAGTGTTACTGTATACGGTGTCAGTGAGGATTATTTCCGTGTTTACGGCATGGAGATAGAGAGGGGCAGAATGTTCACCAAGGATGAGTCAGAGATGTCCCCTCAGTTTGGTGTCATTGACTACAACACCAAAAAGACCTTCTTCCCAAATGAGGATCCTATCGGCAAAAGAATTCTGGTAAAGGGAAAGCCTATTACTGTTATCGGTGTTCTGGTCGACAAGGAAGTTGCCTTCAGACCATCTGACAATCTGTATGTCTATATTCCATATACTACGCTGATGAACCGAATCATCAAGCAGAACTATATCTCATCCATTATTGTCAGAACCAAGGATGGATTCTCTCCTGCTGTGGCTGAGGCTTCAATTACTAATCTTCTAAAGACCAGACACGGTCGCAAGGATTTCTTCCTGCAGTCATCTGATACCATTATGAAGTCAATCTCTCAGACCACCGGAACCTTTACACTTCTGATTTCTGCCATTGCAGTTATTTCTCTTGTGGT
>JAZRAY010000297.1:0-5110 GCA_045634805.1 Succinivibrio sp.
ATTCCTTTGCCTTTGAGTAGTTTCCCTCGCCATAGTAAATCAGAGCAAGTGCGTAGTTCTTGTAGTAGTGATTAACCTTTTCTGTACTTAAAAGTCTCTCTTTGAACTCTTTTAGCTTTAGATTCATGTATCTGACATCCACACGTGCCTTGGCCAGCATGAAGTTAGGATCAGTTGAATTCTTTCTCTGAGGCATATTCTTAGCTCGGTTATATGCCTCGGCAACACGGATCTCAGAGAGAGGGTGGTCAATCAGCAGGGCATAGGCACTGTTGATGTTACCCTGCATTGAAAAGAGCTTTTTAAAGAGAGTGCTCATGGCCATAGGATTGTAGCCTGCCTTTTCCAGAACGGAAATTCCGATTCTGTCAGCCTCATATTCATTGTCTCTTGTAAAGTTGATGCCGCTTTGAGACATAATACCCGCTGAAGTTGAGAAGGCGGCCGCACCTACTGTAGGGTTAATGATGGCAATGGCGATTGAGCCGATGATGCTTGCTATTGAAATAGCGCCTCTATCAGACTGTTCTTCAATAAATCTTGCAATATGTCTTTGAGTTATATGAGAAATTTCGTGGGCAAGAACTGATGCGAACTCATCCTCGCTGTCAGTATAGTGGAACAGACCTGCATTCACCTGAACCTTGCCGCCTAAAAAGGCAGAAGCATTCAATGTAGGATCAGCTGAGAGGAAGAATTCAAATGGGAAGTAGACATTATTGGCACTTAGAATCAGTTTCTGTCCTACTGAGTTGATAAACTCGGTCATGACCGGATCGTAGCTGATGGCACCTGCACCTCTTGCCTTTCTCATGAAATACTCGCCGTAGAGTCTTTCTGCCTGAACTGTCATTCCGCGAACGCCCGCGGTTCCCATCTCAGGAATGGATATATTATCGGCCGCATGCACTGCTGATGCTAAAAACACTGCACTTAACACAGAGGCTATGCTCTGTTTTACTGACCTTCTCATATATCCTCCAATCAAAAGACTGTCTGAAATTCTATCACGCAGAACAAAGGTGAGAATACATAAATTTGTATAGTTTATGATTATGATTTCTTTTAAATCATTTAAATTCTGCGAGGCCTATAAAAAATACTTTTAAAAAACAGAGTGTTTTCTAATCGTCCGGATGTGTTTTTGCATATAATGATCCTGAGTGAAAAGGAATTATTATGATTAAGTTATTCAAAGGCTGGTATTCCAGACATTTTTCGACACCGGGTACGATTGAGTTTGCACTAGTGCTTCTGGCCGCTTTCGTGGTTGTCTACTACTTCATGTGGCTGGTTGGCCCTCTGGTCGTGGCTCTGTGTATTGCCTACTGCCTTGACTGGGGAGTAAGGTTCGGAATCAACAAGTTTAAGCTCAGCAGAACAAGTGCTTCGGCAATCACCATGGTCCTGTTTGTTGGTTTTTCTATCGGTATTATGGTGTTTATTGTTCCTAAGATTGTTCAGCAGGCCAATCAGTTCTATACCAACCTGCAGAAAATCTCCATTACTGCCCAGGGTGAAAGAAAGGATGATTTTGATACCTTAGTCGCTACCAGAACCTATGAGTTTATAGAATCTCTGCCAGATCCTATACCTTCAATGTTCTCCCAGGGGGAGATTGATCAGTACGTGGTTCAGGCAAGAGCCTCAATTCTTTCCAATATCACCAGTATCATCAGAAATCAGGTGATGCCTTCTGTAGTCAATGCCATGACCTGGCTGATGTACATGATCATCGTACCGATTTTCACCTTCCTGATGCTCGCCAACAAAGAGACGCTGCAGAATCGTTTCAGAAGGTATATTCTGCCGACGAATCAGAATGTTATTCATGATTTCTGGATAAAAATCAACAAACAGCTTGAAGCATATATCAGAGGCAAAATTCTGCATATTATTATCATCACCATTGTTAATACTCTGGCCTTTATGCTTTTAGGTGTCAACTACGCCTTCCTGCTTGGTTTCGGCGTTGGTCTGTCTGTGATTATTCCATATGTAGGTGCCGCTCTTATTACTATTCCTGTGGTGCTGATTCCTATTTTCCAGTTTGGTTTCTGTTCATACCTCATCTGGATTCTGGTGGTTTATCTGATAATTCAGCTTTTAGACAGTAATGTGCTGACACCATTTCTGTTCTCTAAGGCCATGAACCTCGATGCCTTCTCAATTCTGTCGGCTATTCTGATATTTGGCGGTCTCTGGGGATTCTGGGGAGTTTTCTTCTCAATTCCTCTGGCAACCTTTATAGGATCGATGTTTAAATACTGGCCTAACAAGAATCTCGACGGTCAGATGGAAGCTGCCCTTGAGTCAAAGGAGCGGAAAACAGTCCCAACATCCAAGGAATAGCATTTTAATCATATAGTACAGGCGCAGATCTTCGGGTCTGCGTTTTTACTTCTTGCTTATGTACTGTTTTTTCAGGTTATAATATCAGGACTTTTTTTTATAGCGTAGCAGAGAGCTGCGTTCTTTTTTTCTGGAGTCTATATAGTGCAACTTAAAGATCTTGCAGATAACGTAATCAACGGTTACCAGATAAGTAAAGACGAGGCTATGGAGCTTTTCAACGCTCCTCTGGATTTACTTAGGGAAGGAGCCACAAAAATAACCTCAGCCTTTTTCAAACAGGCAATTGAACTTTGCTGTATTTCAAACGGCAAGTGCGGAAAGTGTTCAGAAGACTGTAAGTTCTGCTCACAGAGTCGTCATTACAACACTGGCGTTCAGGAGAGTTCCCTGAAGACTGTTGATGAATTTTTTGCCGAGGCAAAATACAACTCAGACAGAGGCGTTCACCGTTTTTCAATTGTAACCTCAGGACCTAAGCTTACTCATGATGAGGTTAAGGTCATAGCTCAGGCTTACAAGAAAATCTCCACAGAACTTAAGATTTCATGCTGCGGTTCCTTAGGTCTTCTGAATCTTGATGATCTGAAACTTCTAAAAGAAAGCGGTCTTTCAAGATATCACTGTAATGTTGAGACCTCTCCAAACTTCTTTAAGGAGATCTGTACAACTCATACTCTAAAACAGAAAGAGAGAACCATTGCCTATGCTAAACAGGCTGGTCTAGAAATCTGCTCAGGCTGTATTATCGGCATGGGTGAGAGTATTGAAGACAGAGCCGATATTGCTCTGTACCTGAGAAAACTTCAGGTTGACAGTACTCCTATCAATATTCTGAATCCTATCAGAGGAACTCCTCTTGAGAACAGGGAGATAGTAACTCCTGATGAGGTCAGAAGATGTATTGCCGTATTCAGATATATTCTGCCAAAGACTGTACTGCGTCTGGCAGGAGGCCGTCTTCTGATTCAGAAGTATTTCTCAGATCTCTACAACTACGGCATCAACGCTGAAATTACCGGTGATATGCTGACAACAGCCGGTCTTTCAATTGCCAATGATATTGATACCGCTATTAAATGTGACAGAGTTATAACAAAAATCGATCCTGTCCAGGCTTAGCAGAAATCATTGTATAGTTAATTTTTCATACAGTTAGTCAAAATTTGACTTGCGTATGTTTTTTTTCAGTATAAAATGGCAAAAATCCTAAAGATGGATGCCATTTTATGGATTAGCCGTTCAGCCTATGCTGACAGGTTAATTCTTATTAAAAATTAATATACGAATGTATCATTCTGGTAAGAAAAAGCGAGTTATGAAAAAGTTATTACTAATCCTTACCCTTAATTTATTAGGTGTTCTGCTGTTCTTCACCTGGTTCCACGCTGATGTAAACAGCTTCTGGCCTGTTGTGGATAAGAATGTCTTCTTCACTTTCAATCAGCTGCTTGGAGAGAATGAAGCTTTCAGATATCTGGTAGCTTTCACCAATCTGCGTTTCTTCGATGTATTTGGCTTTCTTGCCATGTTTATGGTTTTCCTGTTCCATTTTGTGAAAATGGACAAGGCTCATCGCCGCTGGATGATCTGCATGGGTGTTACCATGCTTTTAACTGCAGTGATTGCAAAGCAGTTCAATATGACCTTTGATTTTGACAGACCAAGCCCAACTCTGCATTTCCAGGCTTTAGGCGATAACGTTCTGTTTGTATCACAGCTTACCGACTGGCCTGCAAAGGACTGGTCAAAATCATGCTTCCCGGGTGATCACGGCATGTGTCTGATTATTTTCTGTGTTTACATGCTGCGTTATTTCGGTGTTAAATCATTCCTGATTGGACTTGTAATTACAGTGCTGTTCTCAATGCCACGTATTATGTCAGGTGCTCACTGGGTATCAGATATTGCTGTAGGTGCTGTTTCAGTGAACCTGATTGTATTAAGCTGGATGCTGATTACTCCAGCCTCAGACTTCATCATTTCAATGCTGATGAAGCTGCTTCGCTGGAATAAGCCTGAAATCCAGAAATAAAAAAAGGAGACCATAGTCTCCTTCCTCTAAGGCCAGCCTCTGATAATCTCAAGGCTGGTTTTTTATTAGTACATGATAGTGTAAAGCTTTCTTCTGTACTCTTTCTGTAGAGGATCTCCCTGCATGGTGTTAAGAAGGTCAAGGAAAGTCTTCTTTACCTCTGCATTTGATAAATCCTTCTGAAGAAGGGTAAACAGAATCTCCAGTGCCTTGCCTTTCTTTCCTGCCTCAGCTAAAGCAGCAGCATAGCTGGTTGCAATATCGGCATTCTCTGGATCATTAGCAAACTTGGCTTCAAGCTCCTTTAAAGCTGGGCTGTCAGCAGCCTGATCTGCAAGTGCAAGAGCTGAAATCAGATCCTTGTACTCCTGCATCTCCTGCTCTTCACGACCGGCGTTATCTAAAAGCTCATGGGCTTTTTCAAGCTGTTTATCCTTGATGCACAGCTGAGCATAGAAATGCTTGTACTCAAGATTCTTAGGATCAAGGGTGTAGGCTTCCTTTGCCTTTACCACTGCTCCGGCAATATTGCCTTTCTCTACCTCAGCCAAAGCTGCCTTTAACAGCATGTCACCCTCTGAAGGCATGTACTTCTGAATGGTTGGCTGCAGTTTTTCAACAATCTCATCTCCCTGCAGAGCCTCTACAGGACGACCGTTTTTCATGATTACTACTGTTGGAACAGACTGCAGTCCAAGCTGACCTGCGATTGCCTGTCCTACT